>JALRFG010000117.1 GCA_023253795.1 Methylocystis sp. | reverse complement strand
GAGCCGTCCCCAACAAGAAACAGCCGCCCCGGATGAATGCAGTCTCCGCTTAGCGTGGCTCATTCATCCCAAAGCAACCCCCAAAGAACAATACCCGATAGTATAGATAAATCCTCTCTATCGAATAGTATAATCTGCCCCAGTGGATAGGTTATAGCCTACCCTACGTGGGCGTTGAGACGGAATTAACCCCGTCTTTGCTGGGCCGCACTCTAAATAGAATGTCTTTAAATCAGTAATTTAAAGCACTTTGTTCAAATTGCGGCACACGCCTGCGTTGCAATGCGGCAACACCAACCGTGCGGGGTGGGTTTATTAACCCTCATCCCAGGGTCTGACGCCGGCGACATCCACCGCCGTCAGCGCTTGCTTCACCGGAATCCCGTCGAGCACGAGGTCGGGCGCGATCTCCACCAGCGGCGCCAGAACAAAACCGCGTCCAAACAATTCCTTATGCGGCAAGGTCAGTTCGCGATCGTCCAGCGTGTGATCGCCGAGGAATAAAATATCGACGTCGATCAGGCGCGGCCCCCAGCGGCGCGACGGCGCACGGCCCATGTCCGCTTCGATTCTCTTGACCGCCGCCAACAATTCATAAGGCGACAGCGACGTCTCGCCGATGGCGCAGGCGTTGGCGAAGTCGCCCTGATCGAGGACGCCCCACGGCGGGGTGCGATAAATGCGGGAGACGGCGTGCAGTTGCGCCACCTCGCGCTCTTCGAGCATCGCCAGCGCCCGCGCAATATTGGCAGGCTTGTCGCCCATATTGCTGCCCAGTCCAAAACCTACCCGCATGCGATCGCCCTTTTAATCCTGAACGCGTTACGCCGACGCGGACGCATCATGCAACGCCGCCATCACGCTGAAGGCGCCGCGATGATCAGCGACGTCGTGAACGCGGAAAATCTGCGCGCCTTTCTCGGCGCATAAAAGATTTGCGGCCAGCGTGCCGAGCAAACGACCTTCGACAATGCCGCCGGCGACATCCTTGAAGATGGATTTGCGTGAAACGCCGATCAGCAATGGAAAGCCCAACGTCAGCAAACGCGGGATCGCGCGCAGCGCGTCGTAATTTTGCTGACGGCTTTTGCCGAAACCAATTCCCGGATCAAGCGCAATATGCGCTGCAGCTATGCCGGCGCGTTGCGCAATCTCGAGCGAACGCTCAAAGAAACGCAGCATGTCGGCGACAATGTCGAGATCGGGATCAACGCCATCGCGATTATGCATCACGACGACTCCGGCGTCCGCTTCGGCGACAGCGTGCGCCATGTCGGGATCGCGCTGCAGCCCCCAGACATCATTCACAACCGCCACGCCCACAGCGAGCGCACGACGCGCCGTCAACGCCTTGTAGGTGTCGATCGACACCGGCGCGCCCGCTTCCGCAACCAGCGCCGCCAGCACGGGTTCGAGACGCGCCCATTCATCTTCCGGCGATACGGGCGTGTGTCCCGGCCTTGTCGATTCCGCGCCGACATCGACGATATCCGCACCATCCGCGACAAGCTTGCGCGCCTGCGCCAACGCCGCCTCTCTGGAGACGAATAGACCGCCATCGGAAAAAGAATCCGGCGTTACATTCACGATGCCCATCAGCACCGGCCGTTGACCAACCGGCGCAAAGAAGCGCTGACGCGCGGCCGCGATGGCGGAGCGATCAAAGGCGCGTGAAGGCGGCAAAGGCTCAGTCATCATATTTGATGTAGGCGAAGCGCTGATCGGTTTCCGGCGTGCCTTCGAGGGCGCCGCCGGCCTTGCCCGGCCGCCAGCCGACGACATCCTCGATTTTGCGCGCCAGTTCGAAATCCTTGTCGGTGATCCCCTTGGCGTCATGGGTCATCAGCTTCACCTCAAGCCAGGCGTAGGAGGCGGCGATGTCGGGATGATGCCAGGCCGCCTCGGCGAGATGGCCGACGGTGTTGATCGCCATCAGCGTGCCCTTCCAGCTATGGGTCTTGTATTTGCGGCGCAACCAGCCGTTTTCATAACGCCAGTGCGGCAGCTCCGCCGCCAGACGGGCCTGAATGGCGTCTTCCGAATAAACGTTTTTTTCTTTTGTCATGAGCGGCCTCCCGGCGCGTCCGACGCCTTGCTGGCGTCGCCTGACTGCTTTCCCCTGTCGCAGATATAGCCTAAACCGACGCAAAGTCTTGTTCGGAAGGGAGCAATATGTCGGCGAAGGTGAGCGTCACGGCGTCGGCGCGGCTGCATCTCGGTTTTCTTGACATGAATGGCGGGCTCGGGCGCAAATTCGGCGGCCTCGGCCTTTCGCTGGACGCGCCCGTCACGCGGCTGACGCTGAAACGCGCCGAAGCCAATCATGTCGAAGGGCCGGAAAGCGCGCGCGCCACCCGCCTGCTGGAGGCAACGCAGGCCGTGCTCGCCCCCGGAGCTCATCATGCGCTGGTCATTCATGAAGCGATCCCGGCGCATTCCGGTTTCGGCTCCGGCACCCAGCTGGCGCTGGCGGTGGCGGCCGCGCTGCGGCGCCTGGAGGATCTCCCGGACAATCCCGCCGCCGATGCGGCCATGCTGTCGCGCGGCGCGCGCTCCGGCCTGGGCGCTGGCCTGTTCGCACAGGGCGGCCTGATCGTCGACGGCGGACGCGGCCCTGACACGCTGACGCCGCCCGTGATCGCCCGCGCCGATTTTCCGGAAAACTGGCGCGTGTTGCTGGTCACCGACGCCGCCGCCACCGGCCTGCATGGCGCCGGCGAAAAAGAGGCCTTCGCGACGCTGCCGCCGCTCAGCGCCGTCGACAGCGGCGAGCTTTGCCGTCGCGTGTTGATGCAGGCGCTGCCGGCGCTCGTTGAATGCGACATTGACGCCTTTGGCGCTGCGGTTTCGCGCATACAGGAAATTGTCGGCGATTATTTCGCGCCCGAACAGGGCGGACGACGCTACACCAGCGCCAATGTCGAACGTCTGATGACGCGACTGCGCAGCGAAGGCGCGACCGGCGTCGGACAAACGTCATGGGGGCCAACGGGCTTCGCCTTTGTCGAAAGCGACGCAATCGCGAAACGCATCGTCGCCCACGTCGAAGACGAAGCGCGCACGCTTGGTCTGTCGCTGTCGATCCACAAGGGCTGCAATCGCGGCGCAACAATTGACGCGGTTTACGCGCGGATCGCCTGAACCACTCCGCACGGCGCGCAGACATGACGACATCCCCGGATCAATCAACGCCGTCCATCGCCACCCATATCGGCGTTCTCACCCTCGCCGTGATGAATGTCGCATCGGTCGTCAGTCTCGGCGGCCTGCCGTCAGAAGCAAAATATGGTCTGGCCGCTGTCTTTTATTATGTTTTCGCCGCCGTGTTCTTTCTTGTGCCGCTTGGATTGGTGGCGGCGGAACTCGCCACTGGCTGGCCCGAACGCGGCGGCGTTTTTCGCTGGGTGAGCGAGGCCTTCGGCGCACGCTGGGGATTTCTGGCGATATTCATTCTCTGGATACAGACGACCATCTGGTTTCCCAGTTGTCTGATCTATGGCGGTTCGGCTCTGGCTTTCGCGGGGCCAGCGCTCAACTGGGATGAAGCGCTCGCCGCCAACAAATATTACATCGCAGCCATCGTCTTGCTGCTCTACTGGTCGGCGACGGCCTGTGCGCTGCGCGGCGTGGGGCTCGTATCGATCATCGCGCGCTGGAGCGGCCTTATCGGCACCATTGCGCCCGCTGCGCTGCTGATTGTTTTTGGCGTCGTCTATTATCATTCCGGCCGCCCGATGTATGTTGACATCGACTGGAAAGACCTGGTTCCCGACTTCTCGAATTTCGACAATCTTGTTCTCGCTGCCGGGGTGTTTCTTTGTTACGCCGGACTGGAGATGAACGCCATTCATGTCGAAGATATTCGCAATGCGCGACGCGCCTATCCGCTCGCCATTTTGATCTCGGCGCTGGTCATTGTCGCGATTTATACGCTCGGCACGCTCACCATCGCGCTGATTATTCAGCCCGGTCAAATCGACCTCACCCAAAGCCTGCTTGTCACCTATCGTGATTTTTTTTCAGCTCTTCGACATGCCATGGCTTTCGCCGATCATTGCGCTGGCGCTGACGATTGGCGCCTTTGGCGCCGTCACCATCTGGATCGCCGGCCCATCTACCGCGCTGGTCGAAGTCGGTCGCGCCGGCTATTTGCCGCCATTCTTTCACCCGCTCAATCGTCATGGCGCCCCGCATCATATTATTCTCGCGCAAGGATGCGTGGTGACGCTGTTGTCAACGCTGTTTATTCTGCTGCCGTCTGTCGAAGCGACGTTCCTGATTCTCAATCAGCTCTGCACGATCCTGTTTCTCTCCATGTATATGATGATGTTCGCCGCCGGCGTTCGACTGCGTTACAGCCAGCCCGACGTCAAACGCGCCTATGAGGCCCCGGGCGGACTGGCGGGCATGTGGTTTTTCGGCGGTGCAGGCTTTGCCGCGTCATTTGTCGCCTTTCTGCTCAGCTTCATGCCGCCGTCGCAAATCAATATCGGCAGCCCGACGCTCTACTCGTCGATCCTGATCGGATGCTTCATGCTGGCGATTGCGACGCCGCTGCTGATTTTTGCCTTACGCAAACCCGACTGGCGCAACGCGGCCCTGACGGATTTCGAGCCGCTCAGCGACAAGGCGCCACAATAAACAAACCCGATGCTTTGCAAGGAAAGAGCAGACGTCAGATCACACGGCGCAGGACCGCTAGGCCAGCCTGAGGTCGACGCCGAAAACGCGCGCAAATTTTCGCGCTGCACGACGTCTGAATTTTTATCCCGCGCGCGAAGACATGCGCGTCAGCAAGCCGCGCAAAGGCTGAAAGCGGAAGCGCGCCTCGTGTCGCCCTTCCGGAATGGCGATGGCGCGAAACATCACATTGGCGCGCAACAGCGGGGTCTCGACGCCATCGAGCGACGCGAACCACCACGGATGCCAGACATCATAGAGCACCAGCCAGCCGCCGCCCGCCGGCGCGACCGTCTCAATGCGAATATCGTCATGATCATAGGAGAGGATGCGCGCCTGCAGGGCGTCCGGCGGCAAATCCTTGCGCGGATGGCACAGCGGCGGCTCCTCCAGCAAAACCGTTTCGCGTAAATCCGCCTCTGGCCATTCGCCGGTTTCGAGCATTTGCGTAAAATCGACATGCATGGCGCAGTTAACGACCTGCGCGCGCGGAAAGGCGTTTTTGTTTTCGTAAATATACACGCCGCCGATCTCGGTCAGCGCGTCGAAATCGCCAGCTTTGTAATGCTTGTCAATGAGTTCGATCGGAACGCCGGTGACGACATAGCGCAACCCCAGCATATCGCTGAGCGGCGAACGATAGGCGGGATAAAGTTTCGAGAATTCGCGCTGTTCAGGCAGCGCCAGATGATCGCCGGCGCCGGTGGCGTCCTCAAGCACTTTGAGGCGGATGGGATTATAACCCAGATCATGATCAAGCCCATGCACCAGCGAGGCGTTGGGCCAGTGGAAATCAATCGCCGCCAGTTCAACCCGGTCGCGGCGGTCGGGCGCGGCGTTCTGCTTCAGCCTGTCGTGCAGAAACGCGATCACCGGATTCTGCGTGTTCGTTCGCAACACATCGAACTGTTCCGGCGGCAAGGCCGTCGATTCATTCGGGCCGTTATTGACGATCAAATCGGCCGTCGCCACCACCGCCACAACGCCAAGCAGAATCGCACCGCTGAGTTTTCGCGAAGCTGTCGCCCGGATCACAGCGACCGCGAGGGCGGCGAAGACGAGACTGATCGCCACTGGTTTCAGCGCTTGTGCAAAATGTCCTTTCGTCGCGGCGACGCCCAGCGCAAGGCCAAACAGCGCCAGCAGCGATATCGCCAGAACAGCAAGACGCGGTTTAACCGCATCGCGTTCGATCAATGTGAATCCGTAACCACCAAGAATGGCGAGCATCACGCCAAGCAGATAGGTGGCGTCGGCCGGACGACGCCACAGGTCGACGCCGGGGATATGATAAAAGAGGGCGAAAGCCGGCGTGTAACGCCCCAGCGCATAGAGCGCGAAAAACGCGGCCGCGCCGGCGAAGAAGCGTATTTCTCGATTGGCGAAAAACCGTGCGCCCAGCGCGACGAGCACGACCACAAGCGTTAATTCGCCAGCGTAGATATCGGTCATATTCCGGGCGAGGAAAATATCGGTCGTGCCGAACGCCGCCGAGGGCGGCCCCCAGAAATCCTTCAGCGGGCCATCTGTGCCGAAAAGATTGGCGCTGCTCAGCGTGAGAAAAGAGCCGGGCGGCAAAGAGCCCTTCTGCGCTTCGATAAGATCAATCGCCGGACGATTGGAGTTTTGCGCCAGCGCCAGCGTGAAGGC
>JALRFG010000116.1 GCA_023253795.1 Methylocystis sp. | reverse complement strand
CAGCGACGTTACGCCATCGTGATTGTTTTCGTCGTCGCAGCGATACTGACGCCGCCGGATGTGTTTTCGCAACTCGCGCTCGCGATTCCGGGCGTGCTTTTATATGAACTGTCGATCTTTTCCGTGCGAATGATCGAGAAAAAAAGAGAGGAGCGGGAGCGGACAATCGGCGAAGAGCAATAGACGGCCACGTCATGCGTTCACGCGCCCGCGTCCACCCGCAGGATATTTATGTACGACATCAAATGGATTCGTGAAAATCGCGATATTTTTGACGCCGGCCGCAAGCGTCGCGGGCTGGAGCCGCTCGCCGAACAGCTTTTTATTTTTGATGACGCGCGCCGCGCCGCCATCGCCGAATTGCAGAAAGCGCAGGAGCGCCGCAACGCCGCCTCAAAGGAAATCGGCGTCGCGATGAAGGCGGGCGACGCCGCCCGCGCCGAAACGCTGAAAGCGGAAGTCGCAACCATCAAGGAAAACTGGGAGAAGCTGGAGGAGGCCGAGCGTTACGCTATCGCCGAACTGGAAACCGCGCTCGCCGCCATTCCCAATACGCCGCTCGACGCGGTTCCCGACGGTGCCGATGAAAACGACAATATCGAAGTGGCGCGCTGGGGCGAGCCGCGCGCTTTCGATTTTACGCCGAAAGAGCATTTCGATATCGGCGAAGGCCTCGGCCTGATGGATTTCGAAAGCGCCGCGAAGATTTCCGGTGCGCGATTTGTCGTCAACAAGGGACCACTGGCGCGGCTGGAACGCGCGCTGGCGCAATTCATGCTCGATCTGCACACGAGTGAGCATGGCTATATGGAAGTCAATCCGCCGCTGCTGGTGCGCGACGACGCCATGTTTGGCACGGCGCAACTGCCGAAGTTCCGCGAGGATCAGTTCCCGGCCGGCGAGGACTTTTGGCTGATCCCCACCGCCGAAGTACCGCTGACCAATCTGGCGCGCGACAGCATCATCGACGCGGCGCAATTGCCTTTGCGCATGACCGCCGGCACCTATTGCTTCCGCGCCGAAGCCGGCGCCGCCGGACGCGATACGCGCGGCATGATCCGTCAGCATCAGTTCTTCAAGGTCGAACTGGTGTCGATCACGACGCCGGAACAATCGCTCGCCGAACATGAACGCATGACCGGCTGCGCGGAAATGGTTTTGCAAAAACTGGGATTGCCCTATCGCAAAGTCGTGCTCTGCACCGGCGACATGGGCTTCGCTTCGCAAAAAACCTACGACCTCGAAGTCTGGCTGCCGGGGCAGGGCAAATACCGCGAGATTTCGTCTTGTTCCGTGTGCGGTGATTTTCAGGCGCGCCGCATGAGCGCGCGCTATCGTCCGGTCGACGACAAGAGCCCGCGTTATGTCCATACGCTTAATGGTTCAGGCGTCGCCGTGGGCCGCGCATTGGTCGCGGTGCTGGAGAATTATCAGGAAGCCGACGGCTCCGTCACCATACCGGAAGCGCTGCGGCCCTATATGGGCGGCCTGACGCGCCTCATGCGGGCAGGCTAAGGCGAAGACGACATGAGCATATTGGTCACCAACGACGATGGCGTTCATGCGCCCGGCCTCGCCATCGCCGAACGGATTGCGAAGACGCTCAGCGATGACGTTTACGTCATTGCGCCGGAGTTTGAGCAATCCGGCGTCGCGCATTCGCTGTCGCTCAATGATCCGTTGCGGCTGCGCGAGATTTCGCCGCGTCATTATGCGCTGAAAGGCACGCCGACCGATTGCGTGATCATGGGCGTGCGCCATCTGATGCTCGATCATCCGCCGGATCTGGTGATCTCCGGCGTCAACAGCGGTCAAAACCTTGCCGAAGACGTCACCTATTCCGGCACCATCGCCGGCGCGATGGAGGCGACGATCCTTGGCGTGCCGGCGATTGCGCTGTCGCAGGTCTATGATTTCTTCGCCGGTCGCCAGACGATCATCTGGGATTGCGTCGAAACCCATGGCGCGGCGATCGTGAAGAAAATTCTCGCCGCCGGCATCCCAAAGAATGTGCTGATCAATGTGAATTTCCCCAACTGTCAGCCCGACGCCGTTGAAGGCGTCGCGGTGACGATGCAGGGGCGGCGCAGCAATGATCTGATGAAGATCGACACGCGGCACGACGGACGCGGCAATCCCTATCACTGGATCTCTTTCCAGCGCGGCAACTATCGCCCCGGTCCCGGCACCGATCTTGAGGCGGTCGAGCAAAACAAAATTTCGGTGACGCCGCTGCAACTTGATCTCACCGATCACCCGACCGTCACCAGCCTCGCGACCGCCTTCGAGACTGGCGCATGATCGAAGCCGAGCGCGCTTCTCCCGAAGAACGCGGCGCGCTGCTGCTCGCCATCCGACGCGCCGGCGTCCGCGACATCGCGATCCTGCGCGCCATGGAGACGACGCCGCGCGAAGCCTTCACGCCCTATCGCTTTCGCGATCTCGCCAATCGCAACATCTCTTTGCCGATTGGCTGCGGCCAGACAATGACGCGGCCCGTCGATCTCGCCCGGCGCATCGCGGCGCTGGGCGTCGAGAAACGCCATCGGGTTCTCGATGTCGGCGCCGGCTCGGGCTATGGCGCCGCGATTCTGGCGCAACTCGCTAATGAAGTGGTCGCCATCGAGCGTTATCAGGCGCTGGCCATCGAAGCGGCTGCGCATCTGACCACGCTGGGAATCGGCAATGCGCGGGTTCTCCACGCCGACGGGCTGGCTCCAAGCCCGGAACTAGGCGGTTTTGACCGCATTTTTGTGGAGGCGGCCATCCTGTCGCCGCCCCCCGCATTGATCTCGGCGCTGAATCCCGGCGGGGCGCTGCTTTATGCGAGGGCAGGGACCTCTGCGCGTCAACGATTGATTAAGCTTGTTTGCAACTCGCCGGGGGTATTTGAAGAAACCGATCTTGGCCCATGCCGGCTTGTATTTTCTACAGAAGGACAAGCCGAAACATTGTAAAAGCGACGTTTCTGCAACAGCTCAACTATTTAATATCTTCGTCATTCGGCGTTCATCTTAAACGGCTCCTTAACCGGCCATGCCTATAAGTATCATGTGTTGATTATGCGTGCGAGTGGGCAGCGTCATGGCTAAAGAGCGTCGAATTGAAATTTCGCGGGTCGCAGTGCGGCTGATGTGTGCGGCCGGAGCGGCTGCGTTGATTGCCGGCTGCGCCGACTCGTCGCGCTTCGCTGATCCTTTCACCGATCCCTTCGGCGCCGGCAAGAAATCACTTGCCTCCCGTCCAGTGGATCAGGCCCCGACCGGCAGCATCCAGCAGGATTTGCCCTCGCGCCAACCGGCGATCGCGCCGGTTGAGTCCCGCCCCCTGCCGGCTCCTGTTGCAGCGTCTCCCGCCGCTTCCGCGCCGGTTGCAGCCAGCATGCCCGGCCCGCTGCCGGGCGCCGATCCGCACTGGACCACCAATGGCGGAACAGCCGTCGTCATGGCGCAGGGCGAAACCCCCACAACGCTCGCCAATCGTTACGGCGTTCCCGCCGACGCGCTGGTTAAAGCCAATGGTTACGCCACTGCCGCCGCCGTTCATCCCGGCGCCAAGCTGATCATTCCGGTCTATCGCGCCAACTCAAATGGCGCTGCGGTCGCCAAGACGACGCCTGTTGCTACTCCGGCTCCGCAGCAGCTTGCTGCCGGCGGCGGCGTTTCAGGCAAGGTCACGGAAGCCAAAGCGGCGACCAAACCGACGCAGGCTCCGGCGATGACCAAAGCTGAGCGTCTGGCGCAGCATCAGGAAGAGCTGAAGGCCGAGCGTGAGAAGTTGGCGGCGAAGGAAGCCGAACGCAAAGCTGCGCAGCTTCAGGCGCAAGATGAACTCCGCGCCAAGAAGGCAGCTGAGCAGGAAGCCAAGACGAAAAAGCAGGCGGAGCTGAAAGCCAAAGCTGATGCTGATAAGGCAGCCAAGGCGCAGGCCAAAAACGACGCGCTGAAATACGCCGCCAGCAAGTCCGCTGCTGCGACGCAGACGGCGCAGGCTGCGGCTCCGACGGCTCCTGTTCAAGTTGCGAAAGCTGAGCAGAAAGTCGCAGCCGCGACGCCGGTCGCTGCCCCTAAGGATGACGATAATCCGTTAACCGGCTCGATCCACCCGGATGTGTTGAAACCCAAGAGCGCCGAGGTAGAAGCACCGAAGTCTGCGTCAGGCGAAGGCAATCATCCGGAGTTCCGCTGGCCGGTTCGTGGACGCATCATTCAGGGCTTCTCCAACGGCGGCGACGGCATCAACATCGCGGTGCCGGAAGGCACACAGGTGAAGGCGGTCGAAGAGGGCGAAGTGGCCTTCGCCGGCAGCGAGCTCAAGGGTTATGGCAATATGATCCTGATCCGCCACCCCAATGGCTACGTCTCCGCCTATGCTCACAACAGCGAGCTTGAGGTGAAACGCGGCGACAAGGTGAAGCGTGGCCAGACCATCGCCAAGTCCGGCCAGACCGGCAATGTCGGCTCGCCCCAGCTGCACTTCGAACTGCGCAAGGGCTCCACGCCGGTCGATCCGACGACCTATCTCGCCGGACTCTGATCGAAGGAATATCTCCGGCGTTCGCGAGACACTTGCGCCGGAGGTTCACAGGGCGACGGGTCCCAGGAAAGGCCCGTCGCCCGTTTAATTTTTAGCCGGGCGCGGTTATATGCAGGCATCTCACTTCAGGGAGCCGACGCTCGTGAACTACCGCCTCGCATTTCTTTTCCTAATCGCCGCCACACCCGCCTACGCCGTCGACCCGACTGGCGTCGCCTCCTGCGACGCCTTTCTGAAGCGCTATGAAAGCTGCTCGTCGGAACTCTCTCCGCGTCAGTTGCACGACGCACAGAAGGAACTGCTGGAGGGCGCCATGGGCATGCGCGCCGCCGCCACCGATCCGAAAATTCGCGTTCAGCTGGAGCAGTTCTGCACGGATCGCTTCGAGCAGATGAAGAAATCCAGCGACATCAAGGACTGTATGTCGAAGCCATAAGCGTTGCGCCGACGGGGGTGTTCTCAACCCAGCCGCGCGTACGCATCTCGGTTAGTCGCGAGACGGCGCGGGCGAAGTCATGCGCCTCCGCGCCGCCGGGGGCCATATAAAGTGCTGCCGGTTCGGCGGCGGCGGAGATGGCGAGCAGAACCTGCGCTTCATAGAGCACGTCGATGAGCGTGATCAGACGCCGCGCCTCGTTACGCTGATCCGCCGTCAGAACCGGAATATTATCGACCATCCAGCTATCGTAATGCTGCGTCAGCGCCAGATAGTCGCCGGCGGAAAGCGGTTGCGCACAAATATCATTAAAGCCGAAGCGGACGACGCGGCCCGCAGCCTGCGGGATGAATATCGCTCGACGTTTCACTTCAATCGTTGCCGGTACGCCCTCGGCGACGCCGGCAAGCGTCAAAAACAAATGATCCAAAGCCGTTGAAGCGGCGACGCCCAGCGGCGTGAAATACACATCGCCGACCCGACCTTTTTCGGTGCGGAAATCCTTTGGCGCATCCAGCCGCTTGATATCGAGCCGCGATTGCAGCAAGGCGATGAAAGGCAGGAACAGATCGCGATTGCGGCCGCCTTCATAGAGCCGCGACGGTTCGACATTGGAAGTGGCGACGACAATCACGCCAGCCTCGATCAAATGCGTAAACAGCCTCGCCAGAATCGAGGCGTCGGCGACGTCATTGACCGCAAATTCATCGAAGCAGAGCAGCCTGGTTTCCGAGGCGATATCGGCGGCGACCTGCGCGACGGGATCGACATCTCCATTAGCCGCGTCGCGTCGAGCAAGATGCAGGCGTTCATGCGTATCGGCCATGAAGGCGTGAAAATGTGCGCGCCTTTTGTTTTCGATCGGGGCCGCCTCGAAGAACATGTCCATCAACATGGTCTTGCCGCGGCCGACGTCGCCCCAAAGATAAACGCCACGCAACGGCGGCGGCGGCCTGAAACGCGCCAGTAGCCGACGCGCCAGCCCTGAGTCACTATTGGTCTGCGGCGCCGCGAGACGATCCAGAACGCTCTGCAACAGTTTAACGGCGACACGCTGACATGAATCGGGCGTCAGTTCGCCTGCGGTTACGCGGGCGGCATAAAGCGCATCGAGTGTTGACTGCGTCGCCGTCATACGCGTCGCATTTTGCCGCTGGTCGCTGCAAAGGCGCCCGGTTTTAGCTCGTGATAGAGCAGGCGATCCGGATCGACCGGCCCCGGCATGACGATCTTGCCATGCGGCACGCGCTGGAAGCCGACACGGCTGTAATAATCTTCGTCGCCGACCAGCAGCACCAGAGCATGTCCGGCGTCGCGCGCAGCATCCAGCGAATGTTTCATCAGCGTCTCGCCGACGCCCT
>JALRFG010000115.1 GCA_023253795.1 Methylocystis sp. | reverse complement strand
CGGCGCTTATTCTGCTGATCCTGCTTTCTTTGGGCACATTGACGGCGAGCGTCCACATCAACTCATGGCGTATGGGTCTTGTCGGATTGCTACTTGGTCTCGCGGTTCCGGGAATCGCCTGGCTGGAAGAAACGACGCTGCTGTTCCTGGTGACCGGACTGGGTATTGGCGTTCTTATTCTCATGTTCGTGAAAGTCGACACGCGTAAATCGCTCGGCATATAAAAAGCGTAAACTACTGCGATAAAAGCCGACGGTTATTCAAAACCGTCGGCTTTTTTTTTATTTTAGCGTTGTGCCTGTTCAGGTCACGCCGGCGTTGCTTTTACGTACAACGGAAGCGGATCAATAAGAAGGCTTTGTCGCCGTCAGGCGGTCAGTGATGCGCCGCCGGCGTTGCGTTACCTTTTACCTTCTTGCGCTTCTCATCCCATGTCTGCAGCAGAACGAAAAACGCCGGAACAAGCACAACCGCCAGGCAGGTTGAGGAGATCATGCCGGTGAATACGCTCATGCCAAGCGAGCGTCGCGCATTGGCCCCTGCCCCGGACGCGATCACCAGCGGCACGACGCCGAGGATGAAAGCGATTGACGTCATCAGAATGGGACGGAAACGGGTGCGCGCCGCCCCGATCGCCGCCTCTATAATAGGCTTGCCGTGCAGCAGACGCAGCTCGCGCGCAACCTCGACAATCAGAATGCCGTTCTTCGCCGAGAGCGCGATCAACAGCATGAGTCCGATCTGGACATAGAGATTGTTGTCAACGCCAACAGCAGTCAGGGTCAGCGCCGGCCCAACGAGCCCGAGCGGAACGACAGAGATGACGGCGATCGGCAAAATCCAGCTTTCATATTGTGCGGCCAGAACGAGATAGACCAGCAACACCGACAGGGCGAAAGCGTAATAGAGTAAATTGCCGGTGATCTTCTCCTGATAGGCCATGGTCGTCCACTCATAGCCAACATCCTTGGGCAAGGTTTTCGCCGCGATGGATTCCATTTCATGCATGGCGTCGCCGGAGCTGAAACCCTTGGCAGGTCCGCCGACAACAATCGCCGAGGGATAGAGATTATAAAGCGTGATCAGCGCCGGCGCGCTGGAGGGCGCAAGATGGGCGAGCGTTTCGATGGGAACCATTTTCCCATCCTGGCTGCGGACATAAAGTTTGAGCAAATCCTCCGGCTGCAGGCGATATTGCGAATCCGCCTGAACATAGACCTGAAGAACCTGTCCATATTTATTAAACTGGTTCACATAGCTGGAGCCGACATAGGAGGTGAGCGTGGCAAGCACGTCGCCTACAGAGACTTTCAGGGATTCCGTCTGCACTCGGTCAATCGATAATTCGACATGCGGCGCATAGGGTTTGTAGGTTGTATTGATGCGTTGCAGGGATGGATCACGTTTCGCGCTATCCATCATGGCGTCGGTGGCGCGTCCCAGCTTGGCGTAATCGAAACTACCGCCCAGCAAATTCACCTGCATCTGAAAGCCGCCGGCGTTGCCAATGCCCTGAATGGGCGGCGGCGGAAACATTAATCCGCGTCCGTCCGGTAAGGTGTTTAACTTCTTCTGCAGGCCGGTCATCAGGCTGAGCAGATCCTGACCTTTATGTTTGTGTCGCTCGGCGAAGTCATCGAAGATCACGAAATTGACGCCAACATTTGAGCGAATGGCGTTGTTCTCAACCACCGAGATGCCGGCGATGGTCACAACATCTTTTACGCCTGGCGTATGAAGCGACAGTTCCGTCGCATGGCTCAGCGCATCGACCGTTCGTCCCAATGTGGCGCCTTCCGGCAGTTGTACAGCTGAGATGCCATAGCCTTGATCCTCGATGGGAATAAAGGCTGTGGGGAGCCGACCGATGCCGAAAATGCCAATGAGCGAAACAATCAGGCCAATGATGACGACCATCCGTGCGCGCGACACTGTCCAGGTGACGAATCTGACGTAATATTTTTCGCAATAATCATAGGCATTGTTGAAGGCTCTATAGAAGGCGTTGCGCTTCTCAAGCGGAACGGGAGCCTCGAGCCAGAGCGCGCATTGTGTCGGCTTCAGTGTGGCGGCGTTCAGCGCGCTGATCAGCGCGGTTGTGGCGATGACCACCGCAAATTGCGCCAGCATTTTTCCGGTGAGGCCGGGCAGAAAAGCCGCCGGCAGAAACACCGCCATCAGCACCAGCGTGATGCCGATGATTGGACCGAAGAGCTCACCCATGGCGCGCACGGAAGCGTCATGTGGGCTGAGCCCCTCCTCGATATATTTACTGACGGCCTCGACGATCACGATGGCGTCGTCAACGACAATGCCAATGGCCAGAACAACGCCAAACAGCGTCGAAAGGTTCACCGAATAGCCCAGCGCATACATGCCGACAAAGGTGCCGATAATCGTGACGGGAACGGTTGTCGCCGGCACAAGCGTGGCGCGGAAGTTTTGCAGAAAAATCAGAATGACGACCAGCACCAGAAAGCCGGCCTCATAGAGGGTGTGATACACCTCATTGATCGACTCATTAATGAAAATGGTCGTATCGAACGGGATGCGATACTGCATATCCTTGGGGAAGCGCTGCGCCAGCTCCGCCATCTTCTTTTCGACAGACCTGCCGACCTGCAGCGAGTTGGCTTCCGGCGTCTGGAAGATGGAGATGCATCCCGCGGGCCTGTCGTTGATCTTGCATTGCTGCGAATAGGTCTGCGAACCGAGCTCGACGCGGGCGATATCCTTAATTCTGACCAGCCGGCCGCCATCAGTGTTCTGCGCCTTGACGATGATTTCGGAGAATTGGGCCGGATCATCAAACCGCGAAAGAATATCGACCGTGTATTGAAAGTTCTGATCGGCCGGGGCCGGCGGCATGCCCGCCTGCCCGGCCGCGACAAGCTGGCTTTGCTGGGTGATCGCCTTGATCACATCCTGCGGCACGAGCCCGAAGGAGTAGAGCTTGCGCGGATCCATCCATACGCGCATGGCGTATTTGGAGGCGCCAAACACTGTCACATTGGCGACGCCGGGTAGACGCGCCAGCTCATTGACGAGGTTAATTGTGGCGTAATTGCTCAGGAATGACGAGTCATAGGTCGCGCCGGGCGATTCCAGCGTGATCACCTCCAGCATCGCCGTCGAACGCTTCATCACCGTCACGCCCTGCGCCTGCACGGCTTGGGGTAACTGGGCCAGCGCATTCGAGACGCGATTTTGGACGCGCACCTGCGCCTGATCCGGATCGACGCCGATCTTGAATGTGACGATGAGCTGATAGGTGCCGTCTGCCGCAGCGGTCGACTGCATATACAACATGCCGTCGACGCCATTGACCTGCAGCTCGATCGGCAGCGCCACCGTATCGACGATGGTTTGCGGGCTGGCGCCGGGATAGCGCGCCGTCACCATCACGGTGGGCGGAACAATATTGGGATATTGAGAAACCGGCAGGCTGAAAACCGCAACGATGCCGAGCACCACCAGCACGATCGACATGACGTTGGCGAGAACCGGGCGCTCGATGAAAAATTTAGACAGCATCAGTCGGGGTCCTTACTCGTCTACGGCCACGAGTTTGGGATTGACCTTGGCGCCGGGGGCAGCCAGCCAGATATCGCCCACGACCACGCGATCATCGGGGCCAAGTCCCGAATTGATCACGCGCAGATCGTCGACCAGCTCGCCGAGGCGCACTGTGCGTTTTTCGACAATATTGTCGGCGTTCACCACGAGCACATAACGACCGGTCTGGTCCGTCAGGATCGCGCGATCCGGCGCCAGCAACGCGCCGGGGTTCGACTTGCCTTTGGGGATGCGGATGCGCAGAAAAAAGCCCGGCAGAATAGCGCGATCCGGATTGTCGAGCACGCCTCTCAGAAACAGTGTGCCTGTTTTGGTGTCGATCGCCGGGGCCACATATTGCAGATGGCCATGATAGGGAAAGGTGTTGCTGTCTGCGACGCCAACATCGATCGGGATGTTCATCAAAGTCGCATAATTGATCGGCCCGATATTTTTGCGGATTGAGAGCACTTCCTGCTCGCTCAGATTGGCGACGGCGTAGATCGGATTGATCTGCAAAATTTCAGCCAGAACTGAGCGTTGTCCGGCGCCGCCCACCATGGCGCCCGGATAAAGATAGGTGTTGCTCATCAGCCCATCGAAGGGGGCGCGGACTTCCGTGTAGCTCAAATTGAGCTTGGCGATTTCTTCCTGCGCGCGCAGACCCGCGATATTGGCTTCGGATTTCTTTGACTCATAAACCCATCTATCAACGGTGGTTTGTCTTGCGGCGCCTTTCTCTCTGAGGCTGGCGTATCGTGCGGCCTCAATCCGCGCCCACTCAAGCGCCGCCTGCTCGGCTGCGATCTGCGCCTGAGTTTGCACTAACTGCGCCTTGTATTGCTCCTGTTGAATGGTGAAGAGCAAATCGCCTTTCTTGACGACCTGACCGTCCTTGAAGTGAACCTTTTCAAGATAGCCTTCAACTCTGGCGACGAGATCGACATGATTGGGCGATTGGGCGTTGCCGGTTAATTCAACATATTCGTCGACCTTCTGCTTTCTGGGCAAAGCGACGAGGATGGTTGGCGCTTCCGGCGCATCGGATTTGGCGGCGGTGGTAGCCGGGTTCTTCCGGTCATCCGAAGCGGCGGCGATCTGCTGTCGCTTCTCGGAACGCGCAAGTGAACGTCCGCTGGGCGCGGCGTCTGCTGTGGCGACGCCAAAGGGCGTTATGATTGCAAGAACCAGCGCACAAATCAGCCATGCGCAAGCGATGGCGCGCATATGCGTCGCATCGCTTCCGGAAATCCGCGTGATCCGCCTGACATTCATGCGCAACATTCCTGTTTCAAGCTCACCAATCCGGCCAGCGGATCAGCGGACCAACATTTTCGGGTGCTGGTAATTCATCTGTTGTTTGCATTGGACGCGGGCCATCGGGCGCCATGATGGCTCCCCAGTCCGTCCGGGAGATCATTTCCCGCGCGACCGTTTCCGGCACAAAGGGTTTGCCCTCACGAATTTGCCAGCCGCCGCCGAGCGAGCGGTAAACCGTGACGAGGCCTTTGGACACATTGCCAGCCGCCGCCGCGTAACTCGTTTCCGTATTGTAGAGATATTGCTGGGCGTTGAGCATTGTCGTGAAATCTCTTGTGCCTTCTTTATATTCCAGCAAAGCGATCTTCACGGCGGCTTGTGCTTCAGTCACGCCATTTTGCAGAAAGCCGGCTTCTGTTCTGGAGAGCCGATAAGTGTAGATTCCATTCTCGACTTCCTGCTGAGCCTTGAGCACAGCGCTTTGATAGTCGATGAGATATTGCTGAAGCTTGGCGTCCTGTAGTCGAACATTGTTGGTGATTTGTCCGTAATTCAGCAAATTCCATTTGAAGGACGGGCCAATGCCAAACGCACGTCCGACCGGCGACACAACCTCTCCAAGGTTGTGCCCATAGGTATCACTGGCAAGGCCGCCAAAGCTTCCGGTAATGCTGATCGCCGGCAACAACTCACCCTTGGCGACGCCAATCTGGGCGCTTTGCGCTACGGCGCGTAATTCAGCGGCATGAATATCCGGTCGACGACGCAATAAATCCGCTGGCGCTCCAAACGAGACTTTTCCCTGTGGCATGGGAATTTTTGCCGTTGAACGCGCCAGGAGAAAATCCAGCGATTGCGGCGGCATGCCCAGCAAGACCCGCAAGGCGTTTAAGCCCATATTCAATTGTATTTGCAGACGCGGAACAGAAGATTCCGTATTGGCTAAAATATTTTCAGCCTGATGGACATCAAGGAGCGTTTCCGCGCCACCTTCATAGCGATCCCGGGCGATGCGCACGACTTCCCGCTGACGCGTAATATTGGCTCTTGCGATCGCGATCTGTTTTTCAAGCACTCTGATGCTGATGTAGGTTGACGCGACGTCGCCCAGAAGCGTTACGAGCACATCGTCATAGGAGGCGATCGAGGACAGATAGGTGGCGTCGGCAGATTCAACGCCGCGTCTTATCCTGCCCCAAATATCCACTTCCCACGCGGCCTGCATGTTCAGAGTATCAAGCCAAAATGTATGGAGCGAATTCTGAGCGCCGCCAGCGCCCAGAGGCACCGCCTGACTCATCCGCTGGTTTCTCACGCCGCCCTGCCCGATCTGCGACTGCGGAAAGAGTTCGCCGACGGCGACGCCGAGTTGTGCGCGGGCTTGCAGAACCCGCGTGCCGGCGCTCATCAAGGTGAGGTTCTGTTCGCAGGCGAGATCGATCAGCTTGTTCAGGATCGGATCACGAAAAATCCGCCACCAGGCGCGATGATCCGGCGCGTCCTTGCCGGCCTTTTCGTTCCAGCCCAGCCATTTGTCCGCAAC
>JALRFG010000114.1 GCA_023253795.1 Methylocystis sp. | reverse complement strand
AGGCCCGGCCGGAACTACGGCCGGGCTTTTTTGTTTCGGGTGAAAAGAATTCAGGGTTTCTGCGCTTGCGGCGTCGCGCGCCGGTCAAAATCCAGAATCTCGCGCGTGTAATGTTCGTCGACTTCGGAAATGGGCGTCTGATCCGGCGTCAGCAACAGAGCGCGATGTTCGATCAGATAATGCGGCGGCGTGAACGGGGCGTCAGTGGCGGGCGCCGCCATCTCCCACCCCTCCGGCAAGGGCGACCACAGGATTTTTGAGTCAATCGTGCGGCGTGACGCGTGCAGCGATTGTATCGCCTTGCCGAAAGGCGTGTCGCCGGTTTCGAGCATGAGATTGGCCTCCGCCGGCAGACGCGCGGGCACATACCAATTATCCGCTTCCGACAGAATGTGCGCGCCGCACATCAACTGAACATGGCGATGGCGGATGGTTTCGCCATTTTCCGCCTTGAGGCGCCGGCGCGTCTCCGGACTCGCTTCCTGCCCCGACTCCTGTTCAGAGGCGGTCATGCGGCGCGCGATGATTTTGGCCGGCGACGCCATGCGATGATCGGCGCACCATTTTTCAAGCGTCGCTGTAGCGCTGGCGGCGGCGAGCAAGCGGCCATTGAATGTTTCGATCAGCGCGAGCGTCTCGACGCGCGCCAGAAACGGGTCTTGCGGCAGGGGCGGCGTCTGGGCGATCGCCGTTGCGCCGCTGGCCGAACAGAAGCTCAAATGGATCAGAAACAGGCGCGTTGCTGGTTTCATGCTGTTTTTCCGATATGGGCTGTTAATGTGCGGTCGGAGGCGTTTCCCGCCTTCTTATCGCAAGGGAGTTTTGTGTGTCTCCTGTCGTCATCGGGCTTGTGTCGCTGGTTTGTTTTGTCGCGGCGTCTGTCGCGGGGCTTTGGCTGGGCTATGCGCTGCCGGAGAGCCAGTTTACCGATCGCAATCGCGATTTGATCAAAGAGGCGCGACGTATGCTGGTCGCGCTGGCCTCCATGACGCTGGGCCTGATTATCGCCGCCGCCACGACATCCTTTGAGACACGCAAGAACGAGGTGGAGACAAGCGCCTCCAGGATTATTGCGCTCGATTCGACGCTGGCGAAATATGGCGAACCCGCCCGCGAGGCGCGCGTGATCTTGCGTAATATGGTCGAGCGCGGCATCGAGCGGATCGACGTCGCCGCCGTTGAGGGTTTCTCGACGGATAAGACGCGCAAGGGCATCGGCGTCAACCGGTTGCAGCTCAAATTATTTGAACTGGCGCCGCAGAATGATCGCGAGACCTGGCTCAGAAGCTCGGCGCTTTCACTCAGCGGCGAGCTGGTGGGCGCGCGTTGGCTTCAATACGCCAGCTCGGAAGGCAATATAAAATGGCCATTCTTGGCGACGATGATTTTTTGGTTGATGGGCGTGTTTGTCAGCTATGGCATTGTTGCGCCGCATAACTGGACATCCTTCTGGACCATGTTCGTCGTGGCGGTGGCTGTCGCCATGGCGATTCATCTGACGCTTGATCTCGACACGCCCAATCGCGGCATGATCGAGATTTCCAGCGCGCCGTTGCGTCTGGCGCTCGAACAGATTGGCCCCTTGCCCTAAACGCTTAAGCCTTGCAGGGCGTCGAGAAACGCCTCGGCCTCCTGCATGATCGCTTCTTTTTGAGTGGCGCTCCATTTTTCGAGGGTCTTGTAGGGGAAAGCCATGCGCGGATTGTGCGCCAGCCGGCTTTCGTTGCGGATGAGGAAGGCCCAATAGAGAAAATTGAACGGGCAGGCGTCGGGTCCTGATTTCGTCTTCACATTATAGGCGCAGCCGCCGCAAAAATCCGACATGCGATTGATATAGGCGCCGGAAGCGGCGTAGGGCTTTGAGGCGAGCAGGCCGCCATCGGCGTAAAGCGCCATGCCATGTGTGTTGGGCAATTCCACCCAATCGAAGGCGTCAATATAAACGGCGAGATACCAGCGCTCGATCTCCGCCGGCGCGATCCCCGCCAGCAGTGCGAAATTGCCGGTGATCATCAGTCGCTGGATATGATGCGAATAGGCGTGGCGTCGGGTCTGCGTCACCACTTCCGACATACAACGCATCGGCGTTTCCGCATTCCAGTAAAAGGCCGGCAACGGACGACGGGCGTCGAGCGCATTGGAATTTTCGTAGTCGGGCATGAAATGCCAATAGACGCCGCGCACATATTCGCGCCAGCCGAGAATTTGACGAATAAAGCCTTCAACGGCGTTGAGCGGCGCGCGTCCTTCCCGGAAGGCCGTTTCCGCCGCCGCGCAAATTTCGCGCGGCGTCAGCAGGCCAATGTTCAGCGCCCCCGAAAGCAAAGAATGATAGAGGAAAGGCGCGCCGGCGCGCATGGCGTCCTGATAATCGCCAAAGTGCGGCAGGGCGTCGTCGATGAATGACTCTAACGCGTGTAGCGCGTCGCGCCGCGTCATCGGCCAGTCGAAGGTCTCGATGTCGCCGAAGCCTTTGGGAAAACGTGTCGCTACCAGCGCCATCACTTCGCGTGTGATGGCGTCGGGCGGGAAGCGTCGACGCGTCGGCGTTGGCGCCGTGGCTGGCAGCGACTTCCGATTTTCCGGATCGTAATTCCATTTGCCGCCGACAGGCGCAGCGCCATCCATCAGAATATGATTTTCGATGCGCAGTTCTCGATAGAAAAACTCCATACGCAACTGTCGGCGATCGCCCGCCCATTGCCGGAATCTGTCGCGTGAGGCGAAGAAACGATCGTCATCACGGATCTCAAGCGGAACAGATGCTTGTGCCGCCCATGTCTCAAACGCCTGACCCACGCGCCATTCGCCCGGTTCGGTGACGATAATGCGCTGGGGATCATGGCGCGCGATTGCACGCGTCAATTCACTGGTGAAGGAGCCGGTGTTGTCGGGCGCGTCGAGCCTGACATAATCGACCGTGACGCCGCGTTTCTGTAGCGCCGCCGCAAAATGGCGCATGGCCGAAAGAACAAGAATAATCTTTTGTCTGTGATGCGGAACGTAATTCGTTTCTTCGGCGACCTCCGCCATCAGCACAACATCGTGCGCGAGATCAATGTCTGCGAGCGACGAGACGCCGGCTGTCAGATGGTCGCCGAGAATAAAGCGAAGGGTCTTCACCCGCGCCCGGTGTTGGCGAGTCGCTGTTCGGCCAATCGCGCCGCCTGCGCGCCGGAGAGCATCGCGCCGTTGAAACCATGTTCGCCGCCGAAGGCCGAAGAAAGATACAGGCCGGCGATGGGCGTGACGGGCGTGCGCGGAAAGCCGCTCAGGATCGGTTCTTCGGGCGGCAAAGCGGCGAAGCCGTAAACCGCGCCGTCGGGCGTGTTGAGATAGCTCGACATCGAAAAGGCGTTGAGCAACATGCGGCTGGTGACGAGATTTGAGAAACCGGGATAGTCGCGCTCCAGCGAGGTCTGAATCGCATCGAGCCAGCGCTCGCGCCGGTCGATGGCGGTTTCCTTTGTCACGCCCTTCCAGTTTTCGAGGCGATCGAGTCCGAGAACGCTCAGCAAAATCGGTGGCTCGTCCCACAGGCCGGAATCCACAGCGGTGAAATTGGCGATGGTGTGCAAGGGCAGCGTTGCGCCCGGCGCATCGGCCATCGCCGTCGCGCCATCGCCATATTGATCGAAGCGCTGCATGTCGGGCGGCAGCACGACGGTTGAAAATTCCGTTAGCCCGACGCTCGCCGGCGGCGCCTTCAAACCAAAATTGGCGGAGAACAGCGAAGTCGACAGCCTGCGTGATCCAAACGCCGCCTCCATCTTCGCCTGCGCTGGCGCGTCCATCATCGCGGCGGCGACGGAGGGCGCGCAGTTCGCCATCACGACGCGCGCGGCGACGCGTTCTTCATTGTCGCCAGCGCGACGGGCGACGTGACGGATGGCGGTGGCGTTGCCATCCGCATCGGTTTCGATCTTGGTGACAAGCCGGCCCATGCGCACAACGCCGCCGGTTTTGGTGATCGTCTTGGCGAGTTTGAGGCTGAGTTGTCGCGACCCGCCTTTGATATAGGCGCCGCCGGACGCGATGTAGCCGCCTTGCGCCAGCGCATAAAAGATCCACCACAGGCGGCGCGGATCGTCACCATAATAGGCGAGATTGGCGCCCAGCGCGCATTTCAGCGCTTCGGCGCCGGCGAAATCGCGGGTGAAAATTTCGTCCAGCGAATTCTGCCAGCCGGACGCCGCCGGCGCGACCTCCCAGAGGCCGCGCGCCAGTTTCGCCAGCGAGCTCTTCTCGCGCGCCTGTTTCAGAGTCCACAGCGAGTCGTGGATCTGTTCGACCTCGCCGAGAAAGCGCTTGATCGGCGCGCGCTTGTCGGGAAACCGCGTCGCCAGCGCGTCATAAGCGGCTTCAAAGCCGCAGGGCAGTTCGAAGGGGTCGCCGATCGGGCCGCCGCGCACCTTGTAGAGCGGGCCGGTCGTTTGCCACTCGATCTCGTCAAGCACGCCGAGCCGGCTGAGAATGTCATGCTTGACGTCGCGCGGATTGCGCGGGTCCGACGTCTGGTGCAGCGACGCTTCGATCGACAGATCGCCGATCTTGTAGACCGACGCAGCGCCGCCAAGACTGAAATTACGCTCGAGAAGACAAACGCTGTAGCCCGCGTGAGCCAGCAGGGCTCCGGCGGTCAATCCGCCCAGTCCGGAGCCGATCACCACGGCGTCATAGGTCTTGTCTGTCATGTCGGCTCTTTACGGGTCCAATTTCTATGCAAATCATATAGGCCGCTGGTTCCGATCTGGCCAAATATGAATCGCGGTCTATGTCACATTGAAGAACGCCAGGGCTTTGGGGCATGACCGAGGGAAGACGATGAACGAAGGCGTGTTTCCGTTCGCAATCACCGAGGACGAGTGGCGGGCGCGTCTCACGCCCGAGCAATATGCGGTGATGCGCGGTCATGGCACGGAGCGGGCGGGCAGCTGCGCCCTTAATCATGAAAAGCGCGCGGGCGTATTTCATTGCGCCGGCTGTGATCAGCCTTTGTTTCGTTCCGGAGAGAAATTCGACAGCGGCACGGGATGGCCGAGTTTTTGCGATCCGCTGCCGGGCGCGCTGGGAACCACAGTTGATCGCAGCTACGGCATGGTGCGCACCGAAGTGCATTGCAGCCGATGCGGCTCGCATCTCGGACATGTGTTTCCGGACGGCCCGCCACCGACCGGGCTGCGCTATTGCATCAATGGCGTCGCATTGAATTTTACGCCGACGCCATAGACTTTTTGTATGCTGCGATGCAAAAAGCCAATCAAGAAATTTTGAGCGGCTGCGACGGTTCCTGCGACATTTTTTTTTGTTCGCCCCGACGCGGGCGGAAAAGCCTGCCCGCTGCCTGAATCATTGGGCAGGTGCGGGCAGGACAATGCTCGGCGAAAATTATGTGCAACGAGCAGGTAAAATCCATTCGATGACATGGAATGAGAATTTAATATATCTGTTTTTAAATGATAAAAATTGATTGCGTGTAGCGCACTAAAGCAGTCCTTATGGGTGGGTAAAGGGCGGCTGCGGCGCCCGGCTTTTTGAATGTGTCTTTCAGAAATCGGGTTGGGTCCGGCGTCGCGGGAGGCGGTCCGGACGCCGCGTCGTCCCGCCTGCGCGCCGGCGCCCCCCGCTTGACGGGTAAAATTGATTCCCGTCATACGACGCAGGCGGGATTCAAGTTCAATCTATTGAGGCGCGCCGGGTCCGGACTGCGGCAAGAGGCGTCCTTGTAGCCATAACGGGATCTCACTACGGTCGAGAAAAAGACGGGCGCCGGCGGGCATACGCCGGCTTTGGATCCTGTCATGAAAAAAGAGCGCGCATCAGGCGCTCGATCATAAGATTTAAGAGGCTGCGCCTGACGCAGCCTGAGGGGAGTTGAGCAGTATGAGCGGAAAAAACAACCAGCATCTTGCGCCCAAGTCCGATATCGAGATTTCGCAGGCGGCGAAAATGCGCCCGATCATCGATGTCGCGCGCGACAAGCTGGGCATTCCCGCCGAGCACGTTCAGCCCTACGGCCACTATAAGGGCAAGATTTCGCTCAACTACATCACCTCGCTGGCGAACAAGCCGGACGGCAAGCTGATCCTGGTGACCGCGATTACGCCGACGCCGGCTGGCGAAGGCAAGACGACGACGACGGTCGGCCTCACCGACGGCCTCAACCACATCGGCAAGAAGGCGCTGTGCTGTCTGCGCGAGCCGAGCCTCGGCCCGTGCTTTGGCGTCAAGGGCGGCGCGGCCGGCGGCGGTTACGCTCAGGTCGTGCCGATGGAGGACATCAACCTCCATTTCACCGGCGACTTCCACGCGATTGGCGCGGCGAACAATCTGCTCGCGGCGATGATCGACAATCATATTTATTGGGGCAATCCGCTGGCGCTCGACTCGCGTCGCGTCAGCTGGCGCCGCGTGGTGGATAT
>JALRFG010000113.1 GCA_023253795.1 Methylocystis sp. | reverse complement strand
CCCCGCGCATCGTCATCGGCCGACGCCGGCCGACACCGCCGCTTTCCTGACCTCGAACGCGTCGCGAAGCGAATAAAGGACAAGACAATCCATGGAACTCGATGTCGTCACGCTGTCCCGGCTGCAATTCGCGCTGACGGCTCTGTATCACTTCCTGTTCGTGCCGCTGACGCTGGGTCTGTCGCTGCTGCTGGCGATCATGGAGAGCGTCTATGTGATGACCGGCCGCACCGTCTGGCGCGACGCGGTGAAATTCTGGGGCACGCTGTTTGGCGTCAACTTTGTGATGGGCGTCGCCACCGGCGTGACGATGGAGTTCCAGTTCGGCACCAACTGGGCCTATTACGCGCATTATGTCGGCGACATTTTTGGCGCGCCGCTGGCGATTGAAGGGCTGATGGCCTTCTTTATGGAGGCGACCTTCGTCGGCCTGTTCTTCTTTGGCTGGAAACGCCTGACCAAGGTGCAGCATCTTGTCGTCACCTGGCTTGTCGCCATTGGCTCGAATTTTTCGGCGTTGTGGATTTTGATCGCCAACGCCTGGATGTCCAATCCGGTAGGCGCGACGTTTAACCCGCAAACCATGCGCATGGAGCTGTCCTCCTTCCGCGATGTAGTGTTCAATCCGGTGGCGCAATCGAAATTCGTGCATACGGTGAGCGCTGGTTATGTGACGGGCGCAATGTTCGTGCTGGCGATCTCCGCCTTTTATGTTGTGCGCGGCCGGCATCTCGATATCGCCCGTCGCTCGTTGACCGTCGCCGCCAGTTTCGGACTCGCTTCGGCGTTGTCGGTGGTCGTGCTTGGCGATGAGAGCGGCTACACCGCCGGCGAAAACCAGAAGATGAAAATCGCCGCCATTGAAGCGATGTGGGAGACCGAGCCGCCGCCGGCGTCCTTCACCGTTGTGGGCCTGCCCGATATCAAAAGTGAGACGACCAAATACGCCATTGAAATTCCCTGGGTGCTCGGCCTGATTGCGACGCGTTCGCTTGATACGCCGGTCGAGGGCATCAAGGATCTCGTCACTCAGGGTGAAAAACGCATTCGCAACGGCATGGCCGGCTATATCTGGCTGTCGAAGGAAGGTGGTCGCGAACATGTCGCGCTGCCCGACGCGCTGCAATCCTCAATGCGCGATGTCGGATATACGCTGCTGCTGAAACGCATCCGTCAGGATGTCGAGAACGCGACCGACGAAGAAATTCATGCCGCGGCGTTGTCGACGATCCCCAATGTCCCGGCCTTGTTCTGGTCGTTCCGCATCATGGTGGGACTGGGCTTTTATTTCATCCTGCTGTTTGGCGCGTCATTCTACTTCTCCTGCAAGCGTCGACACGGACCGTTGTGGTTTATGAAACTGTCGGTGATGAGTCTGCCCCTGCCATGGATCGCGGCGGAACTGGGTTGGATCGTCGCCGAATATGGCCGGCAACCGTGGATCATCGACGGCATTATGCCGACCTTCATGGGCGTCTCCGACGTGCCTGCCAGTGATGTCGTCGCCAGTCTTGCGGCCTTCGTGCTGTTCTATTCGTCACTGGCGGTGGTCGATCTGATGCTCATCATCAAATATGTCCGGATCGGACCGCACGCGAACGGCCCCGCGCCGGCGATGGCTGGCGCGCTGCCGGCTCCGCAACCGACCAGTGACGCCTCGCGCTGAGAAAGCCTTCATCATGCTCGATTACATGACGCTTCGTTTGATCTGGTGGCTGATCCTCGGCGTATTGCTGGTTGGTTTTGCGATTATGGACGGGTTCGATCTCGGCGTCGCGATCCTACATCCCTTTGTGGCGCGCACCGACGTGCAGCGGCGCGTGTCGCTCAACACCATCGCGCCGGTGTGGGAAGGCAATCAGGTCTGGTTCATTCTTGGCGGCGGCGCTGTTTTCGCAGCCTGGCCGTTGCTCTACGCCGTTTCTTTCTCCGGCTTCTATCTGGCGATGCTGCTGGTGCTGCTGTCGCTGATCCTGCGGCCGGTGGCGATCACCTTTCGCGGCAAGATGGAGGCGCACGGCTGGCGACAGACGTGGGACTGGCTGTTTTTTGTCTCCGGCCTTCTGCCGGCGCTGTTGTTTGGCGTCGCCTTCGGCAATCTACTGCTCGGCGCGCCGTTTCATCTCGATCATACAATGCGCTCGATTTACGAAGGCGGGTTGATTGGTTTGCTCTCGCCCTTCGCGCTGCTGAGCGGCGTCGTCAGCGTCACCATGATCGTTATGCAGGGCGCCGCATGGCTGTCTCACAAGACCGAAGGCGCTGTGGCGGACCGCGCCCGCTGGATTGGTCCGATTGCGGCGTTGCTGCTTGTGTTGCTGTTCATCATCGCCGGCATCTGGATCGCGACGACCGTCGACGGTTTTATGATTGTCGATGGCGGCGATCCGAATGGCCCGTCCAATCCCGCCTACAAGACCGTCGTCGCCGATCGCGGCGCGTGGCTCTATAATTATGCGCTCTACAAATGGCCGGCGGCTGCGCCGGCGTTGACCTGTGTCGGCGCCTTGGCGGCGGCTGTGCTGATGGCGACGCGTCGCAGCGGACTGGCTTTGCTCTCGTCCAGCATCGCCGTCGCGGGCGTGGTGACGACGGCGGGTTTCAGCATGTATCCCTTTTTGCTGCCGTCTTCGACGCATCCCAATGACAGCCTGACGATCTGGGACGCGTCATCAAGCCAGATGACGCTTGGGCTGATGCTCGGCGCCGTGATCTTCTTTCTGCCGATCATTCTCGCCTACACCTCCTGGGTTTATTACGTTCTGCGCGGCCGTGTCACCGAGACGGCGATCGAGCAGGGCGACGATTATTATTACTGAATTCGAAAGGACGCCGCCGATGTGGTATTTCGCATGGATATTGGGGCTTGGCCTCGCCTGCGCCTTTGCGATCCTCAACGCCATGTGGCTTGAGCTTGATGAAGACGTGGTTGATCATCACAATTGGGAAGAGGACTGGACGCCGGAAGTATAATGGCGGCGAGAGGGTTCGCTATGCGGCTTTTCCTGCAAATTATACTGGCGTTTCTTGCGACAGGCGGCGCAGCAATGGCGCAAACGATTGATCTGTCCGCAACGACGATTGTCGATCTCTCGCACGCCTTCGATAGCGAGACGATCCACTGGCCGACCGATCCTTCCGGCTTCGAGCTGCGGACTCTCCACAAAGGCAAAACCGAGCAGGGCTTTTTCTATTACGCTAACGCCTTTTGCGCACCCGAACATAGCGGCACGCATATCGACGCGCCGATGCATTTCGCCGATGGGCATTGGACGAATTCGGACATCCCCGTTGAGCGCCTTGTCGGACCGGCGGTGGTGATCGATGTTTCCGCAAAGGCCGCCGCCGATCCGGATTACCGACTGACGCATCAGGATGTGCTGGAATGGGAAAAGGCGCATGGCGCCATAGCGGACGGCGCCATCGTCTTGCTGCGCACTGGCTGGAGCGCGCGCTGGCCTGACCGCAAGGCCTATATGGGCGATGACACGCCCGGCGACGCGTCGCATTTGCACTTTCCATCCTATGGGCCGGATGCGGCGAGCTATCTTGTCAGCGTGCGACATGTCCGGATGCTGGGAGTCGACACCGCGAGCGTCGATCATGGACCGTCGCAGGATTTCCCGGTGCATCGGATATTAGGCGCGGCGAATGTGATGGGGCTCGAAAATCTCGCCAATCTCGACAAGCTTCCGACGACTGGCGCGACGCTTGTCGCCTTGCCAATGAAAATCGCCAAAGGCTCGGGCGCGCCGACACGCGTGATCGCCTTCGTTCCCCGTTAAAGCGCGGTCGATTATTTCGCCTGAAAGATAAAAAAAGCGCCGGCGGCGATCAGCGCGAAGCCGAGCAGATGTCGCCAGCTCAGCATCTCGCCGAGCACGAACACCGAGAAGCCGGAAAAGATCAGCAGCGTGATCACTTCCTGAATGGTTTTGAGTTGCGCCGCCGAATAGACGCCATAGCCAATTCTGTTGGCGGGAACGGCCAGACAATATTCGATTAACGCAATGCCCCAGCTCATGAGAATGGCGGTCGACATGCCGAGCCGGGGGAATTTCAGATGGCCGTACCAGGCGAAGGTCATGAAGAGATTGGACACGAGAAGCAATAATATCGGCGCAACGCGCGCCGAGCCAAGGAATGCGATCATGGGCGATAGTCCGTTCCGGATGAGGGGTAGAAATCAGCGTGAGGATTGACGCAAACAGAGATAGCCGTGTTCGGCTGTGTGACGCAGGAACATCCATGGTTCTTTCATGAGGATCTGCGCTTTTCCGCTATCGGCGTAGGTGAGCGAAAATTTGTCGGCTCGGATTTTGTGAATGGTGAGTTTTGTCGCATTTGACGCCCCCTCGGTGCAGACGCCCGAGGCGTCGAAGCGCTCCTGCCACCAATGCGAGACATCGATCGTGTTTCCGTCATTGATCATTGTGCAGGACCAGACGCCGTAAAACGGCGGCTTCGACGCCGCTTGCGCGACGGAAGATGTGGCGAAGATCATGAACGCTCCGATCAGAAAGGGGATGATTTTCATTGCCGTTTCTCTAAACTAGGCTGACCTAGAATATTAGGCGCGAAAACCGCCACGGGAAAGTGGCAGTGGGCGCGCATCATTGGTTTGGAGAACGCATCATGAGAATCGGAATTGCAACGATCATCGCCTGTTGGTTGCTTGGGGCCTCTACCGCATCGGCGTCGAGCGATGCGGCATGGAAGGCCTTTGCAGCGGACGTCGAAACCAAATGCCGCGCCGCCATAGGAAAGATCCTGAAGAGCCCGAAGATTGAGGTCGACCCCTTTGGCAGCGAAAGCTATGGCGTCGCCATCGGTCGGGGCGTGGTGATTGGCGGCGATAGCCGCCGCGCCATTGTCTGTATCTATGACAAGAAATCAAAATCGGTGGAAATCAGCGGAGAATTGCGGCCGTGAGTTCGGCTATGCGTTTGGCGGCCGCAATAGCTTGGAGCGTTGTCGTAGTCTTCGGCGCTTCGCCTGCTTCAGTCGCCGGAGAGATTGTCCAGAAGGATGCGCTGCGCGAAACAATAACGCAGAATGGCGTTGATGGCGCTTTCGCCGGATACGATGTAGAGGCGGATCGAACTTTTCTCGCCAATGCGCCGCGTGCGCAACAACGCTTTAGCCCGGCGTCCACCTTCAAAATCGCCAATAGTCTCATCGCGCTCGAAACCGGCGTCGTTCGGGATGAAAGCGAGATCATTCCCTATCGCTCCGATGATCCGCCTTTTATGAAAGAGTGGACGCGGGACATGTCGATGCGCGAGGCCATCAAATTATCGAATGTGCCGATCTACCAGGAATTGGCCCGACGTATCGGCCTGGCGCGATATCACGAATGGCTGATCCGGCTGTCCTATGGCAATGAGGAAACAGGCGCTAATCTTGAGCGCTTCTGGCTCGATGACTCGCTCAAGATCAGCGCTGTCGAAGAAGCGCGATTTGTCGCTGCGCTGGCGCAGAAGAAACTCCCCATGTCGATCCGCGCGCAGGAAATCGTGCGCGATATTCTCAAATATGAAACGATTGACGATCATACGATTTACGCCAAAACGGGTTGGTGTCGCGCCTGCCAACCGCAAATCGGCTGGTGGGTCGGCTGGGTGGAGAGCGGCGGCAGGATTTTCGCCTTTGCGCTGAATATCGACATTACGAACCCGAAGGATCTCGACAAACGCATTCCCATCGCCAAGGCCATATTGTCAAAGCTCGGCGTGATTTAGAAATTGGCTGCTCCCCGGCGTCTTGTATCCGTCGCGCGCCATGACGATATTATTGACTGCTCATGCTTTCCGGGAAGTTTGAATGGTCTGGTCGTCGATTGATCCGATTGTGGCGGGCGGGGTTATTGCGTCAACGGCTTTAACCGACGCCGTCTATGTATTTTTCAACGCTGCAGTCGCCGCGCGTCGTCGCGTCGCGGCCGCAAGCTGGAGCAGCATGTGGTATCTGCTCTCGGCGTTTGCGGTTATCAGCTATACGTCAAACAGCGTCTATATCCTGTTTGCTGCGCTTGGCGCATGGATTGGCGGTTTTATCGCCGTCACCGCGCTTGAACGCGCCGCTTCGCCAGCGCCTCTTCACGAAGATGATTACTCGCCGCAATTCGACCTTTCTGAAAAGAAGGACTCCCGATCATGGCTTGCAGAATGACCAGTCGGTTCCTTGCCGGCTTCTTGGCTGTGGGGGCGATGTTTTTCGCTCATATCGCCGAGGCGCGTCCGGTGAGATGCGTGATCACGGGCAGCGTTCAATACGCCGGCAAATGCGATTTCATTCGCGGCGGCGGCAGTTTTTCGCTTTCGCCGATCGGACGCGCCAGCTTTCCTGGCGGCATCAATCCGGTGAGCGTCGCCATTGACACGCCCGGCGTCGCGGAAGTGCGTGGCCTGACCCGGGACGGGATCAATTCGCGCTGGGGCGAGGCCCGCC
>JALRFG010000112.1 GCA_023253795.1 Methylocystis sp. | reverse complement strand
ATGCCGGGAACGCCGGGTTTTGCAAGAAGGAGCTAACTTAATAGCGCTCGTCACCCTGAACTTGTTTCAGGGTGACGAGCGCGAACGTGAAGCGTTAGTGTCTCAGACGTCCAAATTCGCCACGTTCAGCGCGTTCTCAACGATAAAGTCGCGCCTTGGTTCGACGACTTCGCCCATCAGCTTGGTGAAGATATCGTCGGCGGTGTCGGCCTGGTCGATTTCGACCTTCAGCATCGAGCGATAGGTCGGGTCGAGCGTCGTTTCCCAGAGCTGTTCGGCGTTCATTTCGCCAAGGCCCTTGTAGCGCTGGATGGTCAGGCCCTTGCGGCCGATGGCGTTCATCGCTTCGTAGAGCGCAATCGGGCCGGCGAGCGATGCTTCGTCGCCACGGCGGATCAGCGTCGCCGGCGCAGAGAAGACATCGCGCAGGCTCTCGGCGCGTTCATGCAGCTTGCGCGCTTCACTGGAGTTGAGCATCGCCGCATCAAGGATCACCGCCTGCGTCACGCCGCGCAGCGTGCGGGTGAAGACATAGCCGCCGTCGCGCGGGGCGCCGCGCCAGCCGCGTTCGGTTTCTTCGGCGATGGCGTCGAGACGCTGCGCTGTCGCTTCGGCGAGCGCCGTCGCTTTGGCGATATCCTCGCCATAGGGGCCAAGCGCGCCGGCCATCGCCGCCTGTTCGACAACATGACGGTCATAGCGCGAATGCAGGCTGCCCATCACGGTGCGGAACGCGCGCGCATCTTCCAGCACGCGGCGCAGATCGGCGCCGGCGCGATCCTCGGAACCGGCGCGCAGCACGGCGCCGTCAAGCAGGCTGTCGATCAGATAATCTTCCAGCGCGCGCTCATCCTTGAGATATTGCGACGACTTGCCCTTGGTCACTTTATAGAGCGGCGCCTGGGCGATGAAGATATGGCCGCGCTCGATCAGTTCCGGCATTTGCCGATAGAAGAACGTCAGGATCAGCGTGCGAATATGAGCGCCGTCGACGTCGGCGTCGGTCATGATGATGATCTTGTGATAGCGCAGCTTGTCGACGTTGAATTCATCGCGGCCGATGCCGGTGCCCATCGCGGTGATTAGCGTGCCGATCTGTTCCGACGACAGCATTTTATCGAAACGCGCGCGTTCGACGTTCAATATTTTGCCGCGCAACGGCAACACCGCCTGATAGGCGCGGTCGCGTCCCTGTTTGGCGGTGCCGCCGGCGGAGTCGCCCTCGACGATGAAGAGTTCCGCCTTGGCCGGATCGCGTTCCTGACAATCGGCGAGCTTGCCGGGCAGATTGGCGACGTCGAGCGCGCCCTTGCGGCGCGTGAGTTCGCGCGCCTTGCGCGCCGCTTCGCGCGCGGCGGCGGCTTCAACCACCTTGGAGACGACGTGTTTCGCCTCGCCGGGATTTTCCTCCAGCCATTGGCCGAGAATTTCATTGACGACGTTTTCAACCGCCGGCCGCACTTCGGAAGAGACCAGCTTGTCCTTGGTCTGCGACGAGAATTTCGGGTCCGGCACTTTCACCGAGAGCACGCAGGTCAGGCCCTCGCGACAATCGTCGCCGGAGAGATCAACTTTTTCGCGTTTGGTGAGGCCGGAGCTTTCGGCGTAGCCGGTGATCTGGCGAGTCAGCGCGGCGCGGAAGCCGGCCAGATGGGTGCCGCCGTCGCGCTGCGGAATGTTATTGGTGAAGGCCAGAACATTCTCGTGATAGCTGTCGTTCCACCACAACGCGACTTCGACGCTGATGTGCTCGCGTTGGCCGGCGATGATGATCGGCGCGGAGACGAGCGGCGATTTGGCGCGATCGAGCCAGCGCACAAAAGCCTCAAGACCGCCCTCATAAAACAGCTCTTCCTGCTTCACTTCGGCATGACGTGCATCGGTGAGAATGATGCGCACGCCGGAGTTGAGGAAGGCGAGTTCGCGCAGCCGGTGTTCAATCGTCGCATAGTCGAATTCGACCATGGTGAAAGTGGCGGGCGAGGGCAGGAAGGTGACTTCCGTGCCGCGCTTGACGACGCCGTCGTCAACCGGCGCGTCGCCGACGACGGCGAGTTTCTCGACCGCATCGCCATTTTCGAAACGCATGGCGTGTTCTTTGCCGCCGCGCCAGATGCGCAGCTTCAGCCACACCGACAGCGCATTGACGACCGAAACGCCGACGCCGTGCAGACCGCCGGAAACCTTGTAGGAGTTCTGGTCGAATTTACCGCCGGCGTGGAGCTGGGTCATGATGACCTCGGCCGCCGAGACGCCTTCTTCGGGATGGATGTCGGTCGGAATGCCGCGGCCGTTGTCGGTGACGGTGCAGGAGCCGTCGGCGTTCAGCGTAACGGTGACGCGGGTGGCGTGGCCGGCGAGCGCTTCGTCGATGGCGTTGTCGACGACCTCATAGACCATGTGGTGCAGGCCGGTGCCGTCATCGGTGTCGCCGATATACATGCCCGGACGCTTGCGCACCGCGTCGAGACCGCGCAGCACCTTGATGGACTCTGCGCCATAGGCGGCCGGGTCGTCGTTCAGCTTCTCGTTGTCGGTCATTTCGCCTGAGGGTTTGCGGGCCTTCTCCGGCCCTTGATTCGTGGGCGGAATTCTACCCCGGATTGGCCCCAAAAAGCACGGAAATTGCGGGTTTCGCACAGACTTTCCGCCTAAATTGCGGCTCCCGAAGCCTGTCGTCCGCTTCTAGCGCAGCGCCTGCGCCAGCGTCTCCAGAAAGGCGTCGCCATAGCGGGCCAGTTTGCGCTCGCCGACGCCGTGGACGTCGAGCATCTCGTCGAGCGTTGCGGGACGTTTTTCGGCCATGTCGATCAGCGTGCGATCGGCGAAAATCACATAGGCGGGCACGCCTTCCTCATGGGCCAGCTCCAGCCGACGACGCTTGAGCGCGGCGAGGAGGCCATCGGCGTCCGCATCTTGCGTCGCAGTGGCGCGACGGCGATCGCCGCCGCGTTCGCGCGGCGTCAGCGGGTCGCTGCGCAGCATGATCTGATTGCGGCCGAGCAGGATCGCCTCGCCTTTCTCCGTCAACGCAAAGCCGCCATGTTCGGCGCTGGCCGTGCGCAGCGCGCCGGCGGCGAAGAGTTGACGCAGGATCGAAGCCCATGCCGCTTTGCCAAACTCCTTGCCGACGCCGAAGGTTTTGAGCCCGTCATGTCCATGCCGCTGCACCGCTTCCGTCGCCGCGCCAGTCAGCACATCGGCAAGGTGGCCGGCGCCGAAACGCTGACCGGTGCGATAGACGGCGGAAAGCGCTTTCTGCGCCGTGATCAGCCCGTCAAAAACCGCGACAGCGCCAGAGCAGACGTCGCATTTGCCGCAAGGCTGGGCGTCTTCCGCAAAATAGGACAAGAGCGTTTGCCGTCGACAGACCGGACTCTCGCACAGCATCGCGAGCGCGGAGAAGCGCTCATGTTCGATCCGGCGCTGCGCTTCGTCGATTTCCCGCTCGTCGATACGTCGGCGCCGAAAGGCCATATCGTCGAGACTGTAGAGCGTCAGCGTGTCGGCGGGCAGACCATCGCGACCGGCGCGACCGATCTCCTGATAATAGCTCTCGACGGATGACGGCATATCGGCATGCGCGACGAAGCGCACATCCGGCTTGTTGACGCCCATGCCGAAAGCGATGGTCGCTACCGCGACGACGCCATCATCCTGCAAAAAGCGATCCTGATTTCGATTGCGCGTCTCCTGATCAAGTCCGGCGTGATAGGCGAGCGCGTCATGTCCCTGCGTGCGGAAATATTCCGCCAGATCTTCTGTGCGCTGGCGTGACGCGCAATAGACGATGCCGCTTTCGCCCTTGTGGCGTTCTAGAAAACGCGTCAGCTGTCGGCGCGGTTGATTCTTGAGCGCAAAATTGAGCGCGATGTTGGGTCTGTCAAAACTATGCAGAAACAGTTTGGGCGGCGACGGAAACAAACGCTGGGCGATATCGGCGCGCGTGGCGGCGTCGGCTGTGGCTGTCAGGCCAATCACCTGCACATTGCCGAGCGCTTCGGCGACGCGGCCGATCTCGCGATATTCGGGGCGGAAGTCGTGTCCCCATTCCGAAACGCAATGCGCTTCATCAATCGCGAGGCGGCGCGGACGGGCGCGACGCAATTCTGAGATGACGCCATCGAGCGCCAATCGCTCTGGCGACACATAGAGCAATCGCAATTCGCCGGCGCGCAGCGCGCGACGGGCGGCGTCGTTTTCATCGGCGGCATTGGCCGAGTTCAGCGTTGCGGCGGCGACGCCCTGAGCATGTAATTGGCGGACCTGATCGCGCATCAGGGCGATGAGCGGCGAGACGACGACCGTCAGCCCTTCCTCGATCATCGCCGGCAATTGGTAGCACATCGATTTGCCGCTGCCGGTCGGCATAATCGCCAGCACAGGTCCGCCTTCCAGCACGGCGGCGATGATCTCGGCCTGTCCGGGCCGAAAGGCGTCATAGCCGAATACGGATTTCAGCAATGCGCTGGCTTGCGGCGGGAGAGCGGGCATTCGTCGTGTCTAGCATGCTCTTCGGAACATGCGCGGCGATGGCGCGGCGCTTTTGCGCTTATCCCCCTAAAACGTCTCAGACGCGTTCGATGCGTCCCGACGTCACTGACAGCATGGTCGCGCGGCCCTTGAGCGTTTCGAAAAGCGCCGGATCGGCGCCGGTCATCCAGACATGCCCGCCGAGCTTCTCCAGTTCGTCATAAAGCGCGGCGCGGCGCTTCGGATCGAAATGCGCCGCCACTTCATCGAGAAGCACCAGCGGGGCGCGGCCGGTCATGGCGGCCACAAGGCGGGCGTGGGCGAGGGTGAGGCCCATCAGCAGGGCCTTTTGCTCGCCGGTGGAGCAATCGCGCGCCGCGACGTCTCTGGGGCCATGGCGGACGGCGAGATCGCTGGTCTGCGGGCCGGTGAGGGTGCGGCCGGCGGCGGCGTCACGGCGTCGCGTCGCGGCCAGCGCGTCACGAAACCACTCCTCCACCGCCAGCGCCGGCGCCTCCGCCAGCCGGGTTTCGACCTCGCCGTCGATGGCGATCCCGGCCCAGGGGAACGGTCCCTCGCGGCCGGCGGCGATGATCGTCTGAAGACGCGAGACCGTCTCGCGTCGCGCCGCCGCCACGGCGACGCCCAGCGCGGCGATTTCCAGTTCGGCGGCGTCGAGCCAGCGGCGATCGGCGACGCCTTCTTCGAGCAGCCGGTTACGATTGCGCAGCGCCCGCTCCAGTCGGCTGACGCGCCCGCCATGATCGGCGTCGACGCCGAGCGCGAGGCGATCGAGATAACGACGACGATCGCCGGCCGGTCCGGCGAAAAGCCCGTCCATAGCAGGCGTCAGCCACAACACGCGCAAATGATCGGCGAAGGCGCGCGCCGAGGAGACGGGCGCGCGTTCGATGCGAAACTGACGTTCGCCATCGGCGGCGAGTCCGTGGCCGAGTTGCGTCGTCGCATCGTCGCTGGCGAGTTCGATCGAGACGGCGTAGCCGCCATCGCCATCATGCCGCGCGCATTCGGCGAGATCGGCGCGGCGCAGACCGCGACCGGCGGAGAACATCGACAAGGCTTCCAGCACATTGGTCTTGCCGGCGCCGTTTTCGCCAACCAGCACCACCAGCGCGCCGTCGATCTCGCAGCGCGCTTGCGTATAGGAGCGGAAATTGGCCAGCGTGAGCCGACGCACGCGCGGCAGGAGAAGCGCCATGACTTACTGCGGGCGCGCCACGCGCCGGCCTGCGGTCGTGAAGCTATAGCTATGCGTGCCGATAAAGGAGGCGATGAAGGCCTCGACCACCGGCTCGTCGGCGCCCTGCGGGATCGCCCAGTCAATGGTGAAGCTGGCGCCGGGGCCGCCGCGCATATCATCCTGCGCGATCACCACCTGCACGGAGGCGTAGGGCTTCAGGGTGATGGGCGCGTCGAGATAGCTTTCGATCAGGGCGCCGGCGTCATTGCGATAATCGATTTTTTCGATTGTCAGCGCATGGCTCGCGGAAGCGTTGTGGATCGACAGCGCGCCAGAAAAATTCAGGCGGGTTGCGCCGCCCTGGCCGACAAGCGCAGAGGGCGCCGTGACCAGCGTGCGGCCATTGGTGGCCGGGCCGGGCGCGGGGGCGGGCATGGTCGCATCAGGGCTGACGACAAGCTGCTGCTGCGCAGCGGGTCGCGCATCGGCGACATGTGGCGCCAGAAGAAGTGAAAAAGCGGCGAGACAGTGCGGAATGTGTCTCGCCCATATCGCGCGCCGCATGGGGTTTACCTGAGCCATTCGAGAATCTTGAGTTGTGGCGAACAGTATCATCCCGGCGATGAAGGTTTAACAAAAATATCAGTGACGTGTTGGGGCGTCGCCGGCATGGCGTTTTTGGACGATAGATCCGGGCGTCCACGCCGCGCCGCCCCAAACTTGGCCCGCCGCCGGAAATATGCAATCTCGCGGACGCAAACCAAGGAGCGGACGGTGTCTGAGGTTCAGATGGCGCAAAG
>JALRFG010000111.1 GCA_023253795.1 Methylocystis sp. | reverse complement strand
GCTCGGTGTAGCTGTCGAGCGCCGAGGTGGCCTCATCGAGAATGAGGATTGGCGGACCTTTCAAAATCGTGCGGGCGATGGCGACGCGCTGCTTTTCGCCGCCTGAGAGTTTCAGTCCGCGTTCGCCGACCTGCGCTTCGTAGCCATCGGGAACGCTTTCGATGAATTTATCGATCTGCGCCAGTTGCGCGGCCTCGCGCACCTCGGCTTCGCTCGCGTCCCAGCGGCCATAGCGAATATTATAGCCGATGCTGTCGTTGAACAGCACCGTGTCCTGCGGCACCATGCCAATGGCGGCGCGCAGGCTGGTCTGCGTCACATCGAGAATATTCTGGCCATCGATGGTGATGCGGCCGCCCTGGGGTTCATAGAAACGGAACATCAGCCGCGAGATCGTCGATTTGCCAGCGCCCGACGGGCCGACGATGGCGATGGTCTGTCCCGGCTCGGCGGTAAAACTGACGCCGCGCAGGATTGGCCGCGCCGGCTCGTAATGGAATTGCACATCCTCGAAAGCGATGCGACCGGCGCTGACGACGAGCGGTTTGGCGTCCGGCTTGTCGGCGATCTCGGGGCTCTGGGCGAGGATCGAAAACATGGTTTCGATATCGATGATCGCCTGCCGCACTTCGCGATAGAAGGTGCCCATAAAATTGAGCGGTTGCGAGAGCTGGATCATCATGGCGTTGATCAGCACGAAATCGCCGATGGTGTTGCGGCCGTCACGGATTCCGTAAACGCACATCGTCATCATGATGGTGACGCCGATGATATAGATCACCGTCTGTCCGGCGTTGAGAATGGCGAGCGACACATAGGAATGCGTGCTCGCCTTCTCGTAATGGATCATGGATTTGTCGTAGCGCGTCGCTTCGCGCTCCTCGGCGCCGAAATATTTCACCGTCTCATAGTTCAGCAGACTATCGATAGCCTTCTGATTGGCGTCGGTGTCGCTTTCGTTCATCTGGCGACGAATGGCGATGCGCCAGTTGGTGGCGTAGGTCGTATAGGCGAAATAGGCGGCCAGCGTCGCGATCAGCACGAAGCCGTAGCGCCAGTCGAACTGATAGAGAAACACGCCCAGAACCAGCAGCATTTCCAGCAGCGTCGGCGCGCCGGTCGACATCACCAGGCGCGACAGCGTTTCGATGGCGTTGCGGCCGCGCTCCAGAACGCGGGTGAGGCCGCCAGTCTTTCGGCCAACATGAAAGCGCAGCGACAATTCATGCATATGCACAAACAGATCGGTGGCGAGCCGGCGCACGGCGTGCATCGCGACAGCGGCGAAAATGCCGTCGCGCGTCTGCATCAGAATAACCGCGACGATGCGGATGGCGCCCATCAGCAGCGTGAAGTAAACCGCGCCCTTGCCGAGCGTCGTCAGCGTATCGGCGTTTGTGTCGGCGAGCGCGTCCGTCGCCCATTTGAAGGCGTAGGGCGTCAGCGCGTTGAAGAACTTGCTGACGAACAGCAGCGCGAAAACAATCGCGACGCGTCGCTCCAGATCGGGCCGGCCCTTGGGCCACAAATAGGGCCACAGATGACGGATCGTTTTCAGCAACGAAACCTCGGACAGGGAAACATCCGCAGGACCGGGGGCGCCCGAACCGCGTTGACCAAAACCGCGCATATTCATTCCAAACGTGAGGAAAGCGCCCCGGATTCGGAGCTTGCCCCTCATATAGGCGTTTTGGGCGGGCGACGCACCCCATTCGCAGCTTGACGCATCGCGCGCCATCGCGCGACAAACTGGCCATGCGCGAGATCAGAAACATCTGCTTGTATTGCGGCGCCGCCAGCGGCGACGATCCGCAATTTCTTGCCGCCGCCGAAGCCTTCGGGCAGGCGCTGGCGGTGGCGGGGATCGGGCTGGTCTATGGCGGCGCCTCCTGCGGGCTGATGGGCGCCGCTGCGCGTGCGGCGCTCGCCGCCGGCGGTCGCGTGATCGGCATCATTCCGGAATTTTTCGACAGTCGTGAAATTGCTGCGCAGGGTCTGACCGAACTGGTCGTCACGCGCGATATGCACGAGCGCAAAATGCTGATGTTCGAACGTTCCGACGCTTTTGTCGCTTTGCCGGGCGGGATAGGCACGCTGGAGGAGCTGGCCGAGCAACTCACCTGGGCTCAGCTTGGGCGTCACGACAAGCCGCTGGTCATCGCCGACATCGGCGGGTTCTGGCGACCGCTGCTCGATCTCATGGCGCATATGCGCAATGCGGCGTTCATCCGCGCGCCGCATGAGGTGCATTACATGGTCGCCGAGCGTGTCGAGGATATTTTGCCGATGATCCGCGCCGCTGCGCGCCATGCACCGGGCGCGACGGACAAGCGCATCATCGAACGGATGTGATGGCGCTTAGCCGAATTCGAGCGATGTGACGGCGTAGACGTTCTCGGTAAAAATTTGCGGCGCGGCGCCGTGATACATGCGCACGCAACCAAAAACTTCTTCAAGCCCGTATTTGCTGGCGAGCGCCAGCGCGGTGAGGTTGGTTTCCGGAACGTCGATCTGCACTTGTTCGCCCGTGATGCGCGCCATTAAATCGCCGAGCAGGCGATCGGCGGTCACAACATCCGTCGCGAACAGCGGAGCGATCTTGAAACCGTCGCGACAGGGCCGCGCCACGCCATAGCCGACGAATTTGTCGCCGCGATACAGACCGGCGACATGCAGGCCAGGACGATCCAGCCAATTGCGCAGGAAGGTTTCGCGCGGCGCCGGGAAACGTCCGGCGTCGAAGGCGAGAATATCGTCAATCAGGCGTTCTTTGTCGGAGACGACATCGCTGTCGGCGCGTCCCTGCGCAACGCCTTGCATCCGCAGATGACGGCCAGCGGCGACAAAACCGCCGCGTTCATAAAATGGCGTCATCTCGTAGACGCCATCCATGCCGATGGTCGCGTCGGCGTCGAGCCGCGCTTTCAGCCGGTCGCGGCGCCAGCGCCAGAACTTGCCGCCCAAACCGCGTCCGCGCATGTCGGGACGCAAAATGAACAGCCCCATGAAGCCGAATTTGTCATCATAGCGGATGATCGATCCGCCGCCGATCAACGCATCGCCGCGACGGATGGCGACAAAGGCTTCCGGATCGCTGGCGCGCGCGACGCCGAGATCGCCGAGGCCGGGGTTCCAGCCTTCCTGCGCCGACCAGTCGCCGAGTTCGGCGACGTCACGATCCGTCATCTGGACGAACTGAAATTCGCCGTCGTCTGTCGTGACTTCTGAAGCCTCAACTTTGGCGGGCGCGGCTTTGGCCGTTTTGGCTTTATCGCCGGGATGTTTGCGTTTCGACAGGATTGCTCTCCGCTTCGCCGTTCGCATCTAACGCGCGCTGGCTTGCATCAATTTGTAATTGATGGCGTCGACCAGCGCCTCGAAGGAGGCGTCGATGACGTTGGCGGATACGCCGACGGTGGACCAGCGCAAGCCGGCGTCGTCCGCGCATTCGACCAGCACGCGCGTCACGGCGTCGGTGCCGCCCTGAAAGACGCGCACGCGGTAATCGACCAGTCGCACATCTTCAATGAAGCGCTGATAGGCGCCGAGATCCTTGCGCAGCGCCAGATCCAGCGCATTGACCGGGCCATTGCCTTCGGCGGCGGAGATGCGGCTTTCGCCACCCACATGGATCTTCACGATCGCTTCGGCGCCGCGATCTTCGATCCCGCCATTGCGGCCAAAGCGCCGATCGACTGCGACGCTGTAGCGTTCAACATCGAAGAACGCCGGCGTCTCGCCGAGAATGCGTTTGGCGAGCAGATACAGCGAAGCGTCGGCGCCTTCATAGGCGTAGCCCTGCGCCTCTTTCTCTTTCACTTCCTCAAGTATGCGCGTCAGACGCGGATCGTCCTTGTCGAAAGTGACGCCAAGCCGCGTCAGTTCGGAGATCAGATTGGAGCGGCCCGCCTGATCCGACACCAACACGCGACGCATATTGCCGACGCTTTCCGGCGGCACATGTTCATAGGTGCGCGGATCGGTCAGAACGGCGGAGGCGTGAATGCCCGCCTTGGTGGCGAAAGCGCTGGCGCCGACATAAGGCGCGTGGCGGTTCGGCGCACGATTGAGCAATTCGTCAAGCGCGTGGGAGATGCGCGTGAGATGCGCGAGCTTTTCGCGCGAGACGCCGATCTCGAAACGCGATGCGAATTCTTCCTTAAGCAGGAGATTGGGAATGATCGTCGTCAGGTTAGCGTTGCCGCAGCGTTCGCCCAATCCGTTCAGCGTGCCCTGAATCTGGCGGGCGCCGGCGCGAAGCGCGGCGAGCGAATTGGCCACCGCCTGCCCGGTGTCGTCGTGACAATGCACGCCGACATGATTTCCCGGAACGATCTTCACGACTTCGGCGACGATTTTTTCGATCTCATGCGGCAGTGTGCCGCCATTGGTGTCGCAGAGCACGATCCAGCGCGCGCCGGAATCATAGGCGGCCTTGGCGCAGGTGAGCGCATAGCGCGGATTGGCCTTGTAGCCGTCAAAGAAATGCTCGCAATCGACGGCGGTCTCCTTGCCGCGCGCCACGGCCGTCGTCACCGATTGCGTAATGGCGGCGACATTATCCTCTTCGGTCGAACGCAGGGCGACGCGCACCTGATAGTCCCAGCTCTTGGCGACAAAGGTGACGGCGTCGGCGGCGCTGTCGAGCAAAGCGGCGACGCCCGGATCGTTCTCCACCGAGCGGCCTTGCCGGCGGGTCATGCCGAAGGCGCTGAAGCGCGCGCGCATCTTTGGTTTCTGCGCGAAGAATTCTGTGTCGATCGGATTGGCGCCGGGATAGCCGCCTTCAATGTAATCGACGCCCAACTCGTCGAGCATGGCGGCGATCTGGCGCTTGTCCTCCAGCGAGAAATCAACGCCCGTCGTCTGCGCGCCGTCGCGCAGCGTCGTATCGTAGAGCGTGACGCGTTCCCTGCTCATTTTAGTGCGGTCCCCCGGTGGCGGCGGCCGCCAGTTCTTTCGTCATGGTTGTATTGCCGAGCCATTCGCCGCCCAGCATGATCGTATTGCGGCTTTGCGGGACATAGCCGCGCGCAGCGAAAAAATCACGCGCCGAATCCGAAGCCTCCACGGTCAGCAGCTTGGCGCCGCGTCCGGCGGCGAGTTTCTCGATGGCGTCGGCCAGCGCTGAGCCGACGCCCTGCCGGACCAGATCGGGACGCACATAGAGCATATCGAAGAGGCTGTTGTCCCGGAGCGCGGCGAAGCCGGCGATCCTGCCGTCGACAAGAGCGACGAGGGTCAGGCCGGCGGCGAGGCGGTCAGCGAAGCCGGCCGCGTCATCTGCGGCCGAGGTCCAGGCGGCGCGCTGGTCGTCGCTGTAATCCTCGGCGGTCAGCTCCTCGACGCTGGTGCGAAATAGCGTCGCCAGCGCGCGTGCGTCGGCGGGCAGAAACGGGCGCAAACCGGGAGCGGAGCCGCGCGCCATGCTCAGACCACCGCGAAGGCGTGCAGCAGCTGCCAAGCCACAAAGACCGCCAGCGCCAGAACCAGCAGCTTGAACAGCAGATAGGCCGCCCAATGCCGGCTGAAGGGCAGGCTTTTCTTCCAGTCGTCGTTGGACATGTCGCAAACGTCTCCGGTCGCCGCCGGGCTGCGGCGGCGCGTCGGACACGGTTTGGGCTGTTTCCGCCGTCGGGGCAAGCCCTGCCGGGCAGTTCCTTCACGGCTGGCGCGGTCGTGCCGCAATACACCGGCCTCGCCGAACTGGGCCTCTGTCTGCATAAAAATACTCTGCCGCCAACGCGTCGTAATATCTTTATCTCACCGACGACGCCGATACGGTGAAGGGAAAACTCAAGAGCGGTCAGCCGGTCAATGGCGTGGGCGTTTTCGTGCGCGGCGGCTATGCGCCCCAGAGTTCGAATACGATCAATGGCGACGGCAGCATTGCGCTGTTCGCTCATGGTCTTGTCGAGGACCGTCCCTACGACAGTTTCGGCGCCGGCTTCTATTACAACAAGATCAGCGGACTGCTGAAACGCGACATCTCCGAACTAACGTTCTTCACGCGCAATATTCAGGATGAGAAGGGCATGGAGACTTTCTACGACTTCACCATCACCCCTGCGATCCGTTTTATTCCCAGCTATCAGCATATCTGGAACCCGCTGATCGCTCAGGCGGCGAAACAGCGGGATCATGCCGATCTGTTCCTGGCGCGCGTCACCATCGCGTGGTGAAACGGAGGTGCGACGTTCCCTCGCGCGAAAATCATGATACCAAGCGCGCATGAGCGCGCGTGAACCGAACTTTTCTCGTCTGAGGCAAATTCCCGCCAGCGTCTGGGCGCTGGGCGTCGTCTCGCTGCTGATGGATTTCTCCTCCGAGATGATTCACGCGCTGTTGCCGGTCTATCTGGTCGGTTCGCTGGGCGCGAGCATGGCGCAGGTCGGCGTCATCGAGGGCGTCGCCGAAGCGACGGCTTCTATTGTGAAAGTGTTTTCCGGCGCTCTGTCGGACTGGTTCGGACGCCGCAAGCTTCTCGCGCTGATCGGCTATGGTCTGGCGGCGCTGACCAAGCCGATGTTTCCGCTGGCGCCAGATGTCGTCTG
>JALRFG010000110.1 GCA_023253795.1 Methylocystis sp. | reverse complement strand
ACTGGAGTTCAGACGTGTGCTCTTCCGATCTAGCGTCATCTGCACGCCAGAGATGGTGATGATGTGAAAAATACCGGCCCGGCGGATCAGCGCGCGAGCGTCCGGCGAGAGGAAATCGCGTTTACCGGCGACCATCGCCGCCGCAATCGCACCAGCGTCATCGCCAATCGCGTGATAGACACGATGCGACAGTTGATTACGTAACCGGTCGATTGCTGCGAAGAAGCGCAAATCAAGCGGCGCCGGATCAGGCGGCGGCATGATGTCGATTTTGCCCAATGCGCTGCCGACGCCGCCGAGCCGGACAAAGAATGCGTCGCGCGCAAAATCATAGCCGCCCGGCAATGCTGCGCGCGCCGGCGGCATCAGTCGCGCTTTCAGCGCGATAAAATCTCCTGCCAAAAAAGCGGGATCGTCGCGCATGGTGAGCCGCACGCGCACAGGCGTGACATTGTCCGGCAGACCTTCGGCGCTGGCGACGCGCAGGATGAAACGCGCGCCGTTTCGGCGGGGATCGATCTCCTCGACAAAGCCGGTCAATTCGCCAACGCCAACGCGCGAAACGATTGGGGCCATGACGCGCGCCGTGCGCCAGGTGCCGCAGGTGAAACCGAAAGCGATGAACGTCAGCGCCAGAAACAACGCCTGCGCGCGCGGGTGCGTCCGGGTTATGAATACTAGCAGCGCGCCGGCGCACAGCAGCGCGACGCAAAGCGTCAATGGCGGCTCGCGCGCGGCGGCGAAATAAAGCGCGACGCCGGCTCCAGCGGCGACCGTGCGCCACAAAAATGGTCGACGCAGCGCGGTCTCTTCCGCCAGCGCGGCGCGATAAAGCGCGATCAGTTGTCTTGTGCGCGGCGCCAGCCGACCTGCGCCATCTGCGACAACGGCGCGTCCGATCTGTGCGACAAGGCGCGTCGCCCCGTTCAAAATCCTGTCTCCCGCGTCGATCAGCGCGGTCGAAGGCTAAAGATGAAAAGACGTGAAAGCGGCCTGCGAATTATTGGAGGAAGCGTCGTAAAATGCGCGCGCAGGTTGTTATGTTTGTCCCGGCTTCAACTTGTAGAAGATGTGCCGGCCGATCACGTCCATTTTGGTGAGGGCGCGCGCCCAGCGCGGATGGACATAATCGGTATGGTAATGCGTCGAGCGGCCGACATCAGAAATATAGGTGCGGCCATCCATCACCTCATTGGCGATGCGTACGGCGGTCGCCCAGGACTCGCGTTCGGTGATCCGCAGCGAGCGGCCTTCGCAGGCGAAGGAGAATTGGCAGGCCTTGTAATGGCTGCGGTTCTGATAAACGACGCCGCAAATGGTTGAGGGATAAAGGCCGCTCTGCACACGGTTGAGCACGACCTGCGCCACCGCCGCCTGACCTTCTTCCGGCTCGCTGCGGGATTCGAAATAGACCGCCTCGGCGAGGCAGCGTTTCTCGCGGTCGAGTTTCTCGGGGCTGATCGATGTTGCGTAATCCCGTTTGGCGCCGCGCGATTCGTGGCTCAGCGCCAGCGTTGCGCCGGGGAATGAGGATACCTCAATCGGCGTCAGATCGGGCTGCGCCGGCGTCGACGAGCTGAGCGCAATGGCGCGCGAGACGCGCGGCGTCGCGCCATGCTGGGCGCGGTCGTAAATATCCTGAACGACATTGGCGTCGGCGCGCACGGCGCGTGAAGCGCCGCTTGCAGCGCTGCCGGGCGTCGCATCCGGCGCGGTGGTGGGTGAGCTGCCGGGCGACGTGCTCGATGGGCCCTTTTGCGTCGGCGAAGCGATCGCGGCCGTCTTGCGCGTTGTGGCGGGCGGCGGCGCCGCCGGTGTCGGGGTTTGCGTCGCGACGTCGGGTTCATCGCCCGCCGGCATGACGGCGCGCGGCGCCAGCGCCACGGTGGGTTCTTTCGCGGCGCCGCCCATTTCAAATGACAGTTCAGAAGGTTCGACGATGCCCAATGACGCGGGCGGCGGCTCCGGCGTCACGCGCCGCGTTTCATAGGACGGACGGATGGCGATCAGCGGATCGCCTTTATTGGTGCGGTCGACGGCGGGAAAAGCCGGCGCATCGGCCTTGAGTTCGGCGCGCGGCGCGCTTTCGTCGGGATCTGCGGTTAATTCCTCAGCGGCGCCGATCTCAAGTCGCGCAGTCTGAATCGGCGTGAGTGGTTCGGCGGGCATGGTTTTACCGCCGGCTACGGCATCGGCGAAGCTGGCGTCCGATTGCGCGGCGGCGAGGCGCACGCGCGCAGTGAGCGGCGCAACATTCCAGTCGGTGGCGGAATCCTGCCCGGCGTCGGCGGTAAACGAGACGAGCACGCCGACGCCCAGCGCCCATGGCGCAAGCGTGGCGAGCGCCCAAGTCGGGACGACGCGGGAAACCAGACGCGATTTGGAACGAGGACGCATTACACCATACCGACAGGGTAAACGCGACATTAGCCATCACAGGCTTTCGGAACCGTTGCCGGGGAGCGCCTCGAAGCGTGCCAGAATGGGTCAGTCGGCGGCCTATTCGCCGATCAGATGCAGGACGATGTCGCGGCGATGTGGATGGCGGCGATGCTCCAGCAGAAACACGCCTTGCCATGTTCCAAGCGCCGCTGCGCCGCCAATGACGGGGATCGACAACTGCGTTTGCGTCAGCGCCGCGCGAATATGCGCCGGCATGTCGTCCGGTCCTTCATCGTCGTGAACATAGGCGGCGCCTTCCGGCGCGATCCGCGCCAGAAACGTCTCCAGATCGCGCAGCACATTGGGATCGGCGTTTTCGGTGATCGACAGCGACGCCGATGTGTGGCGGCAGAAGACCGTCAGCAACCCCGTGTCGATGCGCGCGCTGCGGAGAAAATCGGCGACGCTCGCCGTGATCTCGTAAAAACCGCGTCCGCCGGTTTCGACGCGCAACCGTCGTGTCGCCTGCTGCATCGCCGGCGTTACACCGTGGCGTCAGTTGCGCCGCCGAGCGCCGCCTGCGCCGCCGCCAGTCGTGCGATCGGCACGCGGAACGGCGAGCAGGAGATGTAATCGATTCCGACCTTCTCGAAGAAGGCGACCGAGGGTGGATTGCCGGCGTGTTCGCCGCAGACGCCGAGCGCCACATCGGGCCGCGCTGCACGGGCGCGCTGGCAACCGATGGCGATGAGTTCGCCGACGCCTTCCTGATCAATGCTGACGAAAGGATCGGCGGGCAGCAGGCCTTTTTCGACATAGACGCCGAGGAACGAGCCGGAATCGTCGCGCGAAATGCCGAGTGTCGTCTGGGTGAGGTCGTTGGTGCCGAAAGAGAAGAAATCCGCCGAGGGCGCGATCTCGCCGGCGCGCAGCGCGGCGCGCGGCAATTCGATCATCGTGCCGACATGATAGCGCGGGCGCATGCCGGTTTCATTTTCGACCAGCTTCGCCATCGCTTCGACCCGCGCTTTGACGATGTCGAGTTCGGCGCGGGCGAACACCAGCGGCGCCATGATTTCGATTTGCGCCGGCGCGCCGGTGCTCAGGCTGGCTTCAATCGCCGCCTCGAAAATCGCGCGCGCCTGCATGTCGACGATCTCGGGGAAGACGACGGCGAGACGCACGCCGCGGAAGCCCAGCATCGGATTGAATTCGGCAAGCTGAAGCGCGCGGCGGCGCAGCTTGACCGGATCGGCGCCCATCGCTTTGGCGACGGTGGCGATCTCGCTGTCCGAATGCGGCAGGAATTCATGCAGCGGCGGATCGAGCAGACGGATCGTCACCGGCAGGCCGGACATGATCTCGAAGAGATTTCTGAAATCCTCGCGCTGGATCGGCAAGAGTTTTTCAAGCGCGGCGCGACGGCCTTCGGAGTCGTCGGCGAGGATCATCTCGCGCACTGCGAGGATGCGTTCGCCTTCGAAGAACATATGCTCGGTGCGGGCGAGGCCGATGCCCTCGGCGCCGAAACGACGCGCGGCGCGCGCGTCGGCGGGCGTCTCGGCGTTGGCGCGCACTTTCAGACGACGTTTTTCGTCAGCCCACTCCAGCAGAATAGCGAATTCGCCGGTGAGTTCGGGGCGCTGCATTTTCACTTCGCCGGCGATCACCTGACCGGCCGAGCCGTCAATGGTGATGCGGTCGCCCTTCACAAAGCGTCGGCCGGCTACCGTGAAGCTCTGATCTTCGTAATCGATGCGCACCGCGCCGGCGCCGGTGACGCAGGGCTTGCCCATGCCGCGCGCGACGACGGCGGCGTGCGAGGTCATGCCGCCGCGCGCCGTCAGCACGCCTTCCGCCGCATGCATGCCGCCAATGTCTTCGGGGCTCGTTTCGGTGCGCACAAGGATCACCTTGCGGCCGGCGGCGCCGAGCGTTTCCGCTTCTTCCGGATTGAAGACAATTTCGCCGAAAGCGGCGCCGGGCGAAGCGGGCAGGCCGGTGGCGATGATTTCGCGCTTGGCGGCGGGATCGATGGTCGGATGCAGCAATTGTTCGAGCGATGTCGGTTCGACGCGCAGCAGCGCTTCGTCGCGGCTGATCAATTCTTCTTTCGCCATATCGACGGCGAGCTTCAGCGCCGCGCGCGCGGTGCGTTTGCCGGTGCGGGTTTGCAGCATCCAGAGTTTGCCGCGCTCGATGGTGAACTCCATGTCCTGCATGTCGCGGTAATGGCGTTCGAGCTTTTCGGCGCAGGCGCGAAACTCGGCGAAGACGGTCGGCATGGTCGCTTCGAGCGAGCTGTTTTCGCCGCGCGAGGCGCGGCTGGCGACTTCGGTCAGCGGCTGCGGCGTGCGCAGGCCGGCGACAACGTCCTCGCCCTGCGCGTTGTTCAGATATTCGCCGTAGAGTTCGCGCACCCCGGTTGAGGGATTGCGAGTGAAGGCGACGCCGGACGCCGATTGTGCGCCCATATTGCCGAACACCATCGCCTGAACGGTGACGGCGGTGCCCCAGTCGTCTGGAATATTGTGCAGATGCCGATAGACGATGGCGCGGTGGTTCATCCAGGAGGAGAACACCGCCCGGATCGCGCCCCAGAGCTGGTCGCGCGGATCTTGCGGAAAGGCGTCGCCGGCGTGCGCCTCGACGATGCTCTTGAAGGCGACGACGGCGGCGCGCAGATCATCGGCGGTCAGCTGCGTGTCGAGCGACAGGCCGCGAGCGTCCTTCATCTCATCGAGCGCGTCCTCGAAGAGATGATGCTCGACGCCGAGCACGACGGAGGAATACATTTCGATGAAGCGGCGATAGCAATCCCAGGCGAAACGGTCGTCGCCCGAGAAGCGGGCGAGACGCTCGACCGTTTCATCGTTGAGGCCAAGGTTGAGCACCGTATCCATCATGCCGGGCATGGAGGCGCGGGCGCCGGAACGCACCGAGACGAGCAGCGGCCATTCCGGATCGTCGAAGGCGTGGCCGGCGAGACGGCCGGTCTCTTTCAGCGCGGCGTCGACCTGTTTGGCGAGGGTGGCCGGGAAACCATGGCCATTGGCGTAGAAATGGGCGCAGACGGCGGTGGTGATCGTGAAGCCGGGCGGCACCGGCAGGCCGATGGCCGACATTTCGGCGAGATTGGCCCCCTTGCCGCCGAGCAACTCCTTCATTGATCCAGCGCCTTCGGCTTTTCCCGCGCCGAAGCTGTAGACCCATTTCGTCATGTCGCGTCTTTTTCCGGTTGTCGGAACCCGCCGGTGGGCGTTTTCCGGGCGCGCTTATGGCCACTGGGAGGCTTTATAGCATTTTCTTTTGCAAAGGTCGCAGTCGTTGATGCGCGGCTCTGCCGTCGACATTTACGGGATTGGCGCGGAACAGGGCGGAGTCGGCTTGACTCCGGGGCGCCCATCGCGCTTTTTCTTGCCGACGCCGCCGGATTTCTTCGGCCCTCCCTGATTTCCAACCGAAAGAGACCCATGTCTCAGCGACCCATGCATCGCTATCGTTCGCACAACTGCGGAGAACCCAACGAAGCCCTCGTCGGGCAGAAAATCCGGCTCTCCGGCTGGTGTCACCGCATTCGCGACCATGGCGGCGTGTTGTTCATCGATCTGCGCGATCATTATGGTCTGACGCAATGCGTGATCGATCCGGATTCGCCGGCTTTCGCGCCGGCGGAAAAATTACGCTCGGAATGGGTCATTCGCCTCGATGGTGAAGTCCGCAAGCGCCCCGCCGGCACCGAAAACGCCGAAATGCCGACCGGCCAGATCGAAATTTACGTCGCCGACATCGAGGTGCTGGGTCGCGCTGACGAACTGCCGCTGCCGGTGTTTGGCGACCAGAATTATCCCGAGGACACGCGTCTTAAATATCGCTTCCTCGATCTGCGCCGCGAGAAGCTGCACGCCAACATCATGCTGCGCGGCCGGATTATCGATTCAATCCGCAATCGCATGAAGCAGGGCGGTTTCTTTGAGTTCCAGACGCCGATCCTGACGGCGTCGAGCCCGGAGGGCGCGCGCGACTTCCTCGTGCCATCGCGCCTGCATCCCGGCAAGTTCTATGCGCTGCCGCAGGCGCCGCAGCAGTTCAAGCAATTGCTGATGGTCGCCGGCTTCGACCGCTATTTCCAGATCGCGCCCTGCTTCCGCGACGAGGACGCCCGCGCTGATCGTTCGCCCGGCGAATTCTACC
>JALRFG010000010.1 GCA_023253795.1 Methylocystis sp. | reverse complement strand
GGCGGCCAAGGCGAGTCAGGACCGGTTCGGTTTTACGCCGACGGCGATTGAAGCGGTCGACAACGCCGCGCGCGCGCAGGCGGTGAAGGGCGCGCAGGTTGTGTTCGGCGCCGGCGCCATTGGCGTGCCGCTGCTCGACGAAAAAGATTGGCAGAACGATCCGACCATCGAACTGATCGCGGATTGCAACGCGCAGCCGCCTTTAGGCATCGGCGGCGTCGAGGCGATCGACAAGGCCAAGGAGCGTCACGGCAAGATCGTGATTGGCGCGCTGGGCCTTGGCGGCCTCAAGCTGAAACTGCATCGCGAATGCGTCGGCAAGCTGTTCGAAAGCGCAGATGCGGTGTTCGATTGCGAAAATATTTACGCCCAAGCGAAAGAGCTGGCCTGACATGAGCGCGAAGACGGAAACCATCGGCAAATTTCTCGATGAATTGGCGAGCGACGCCCCGACGCCGGGCGGCGGCGGCGCAGCGGCGCTTTCCGGCGCCATGGGCGCGGCGCTGGTGTCGATGGTCTGCAATCTGACGATCGGCAAGAAGAACTACGAGGCCGTCTCCGACGACCTCAAAAAGACCCTCGCCAGAGCCGAAGCGCTGCGCGCCGAATTGACCCAGGGCATCGACGAAGACGTCGTCGCCTTCAATACGCTGATGGGCGCCTACGGACTGCCGCGCGGCACCGATGAAGAAAAGGCGGCGCGCACGGACGCCATTCAGGTGGCGCTCAAGACTGCGACGCTCGCGCCGCTGCACACCTGCAAGATTTGCTACGAAGTGATCTCGCTGTCGAAAGAAGCTGCGGACAAGGGCAATCTCAACGTCATCAGCGACGCCGGCGTCGCCGTGCTCGCGGCCAACGCCGGCCTGCGCAGCTGCGCGCTGAATGTGTTCATCAACGCCAAGTCGATCAAGGATCGCGACTTCGCCGAAAAGCAGTTGGCGGAAGTCAATGCGCTGCTTGGCAAAGCCGCCGCCGAAACGGAAGCGGTGTATCAGACAGTGAAAGACAAGATCGGCGGATAACGCCGGCAAGATTCTTTCAGGGAGGCTTGCGATGGACGTCCACGAGTACCAGGCCAAGGAAATTCTGGCGAGCCACGGCGTGGCTGTGCCGCCCGGCACGGTGGCGTTCAGTCCGGATCAGGCGGTTTACGCCGCCACCGAACTGGGCGGCTCGAACTGGGTGGTGAAAGCGCAGATCCACGCCGGCGCACGCGGCAAGGCGGGCGGCGTGCGTTTTTGCCGGACCTATCACGAGGTCCAGCAGGCGGCGCGCGATCTGCTCGGCAAGCGTCTCGTCACCTCCCAGACCGGCGCCGAAGGCAAGCCTGTTCAGCGCGTCTACATCGAAGTCGCCGATCCCTTCGAGCGCGAGATCTATCTCGGCTTTGTGCTGGATCGTAAGCTCGAACGCGTTCGCATGATCGCCTCGAAGCATGGCGGCATGGATATCGAAGAGATCGCCAAAAACACGCCAGACGAATTATTGCAGGTGATTGTCGAGCCGGCCGTTGGCCTGTTGCCGTTTCAGGCGCGCGACATCGCCTTCCAGCTTGGCCTCAATCTCAAGCAGGTGTCGCGCGCGGTGCAGACGATCATGGGCGCCTATCGCGCCTTCCGCGACAATGACGCGACCATGCTGGAGATCAATCCGCTGGTGATCACCAAGGACGACAAGGTGCTCGCGCTCGACGCCAAAATGTCCTTCGACGACAATGCGCTGTTCCGTCGCCGCAATATCGTCGACATGAACGATCCGTCGCAATCCGATCCGCGCGAGGCGCAGGCGGCGGAACACAGCCTCAATTACATCGGCCTTGATGGCGAAATCGGCTGCATCGTCAACGGCGCCGGTCTCGCCATGGCGACGATGGATATGATCAAACACGCCGGCGGCAATCCGGCGAATTTTCTCGATGTCGGCGGCGGCGCCTCTCCCGAGCGTGTCGCGACAGCGTTTCGACTGGTGTTGTCGGATCGTCGGGTGAAGGTCGTGCTGGTGAACATCTTCGCCGGGATCAATCGCTGCGATTGGGTCGCGCAGGGCGTTGTCGATGCGGTGCGCGCCGAGCGGATCGAGGATGTGCCGCTGGTCGTGCGGCTGGCCGGCACCAATGTCGAGGCCGGTCGCAAGATCATTCAGGACAGCGGCATTCCGATCATCACCGCCGACACGCTCGCCGACGCCGCCGAAAAGGCCGTCGCCGCATATAAGAACGCAAAATGATCGAGTCCGGCACAATGACGTCGGCCATGCGCGAGAGCGTCGCATTGGTCGGGAGGGCAGCATGAGCATTCTCATCGACGAAAAAACGCCCATCCTCGTGCAGGGCGTCACCGGCGACAAAGGCAGTTTCCACGCCAAAGAGATGATCGACTACGGCTCCAATGTCGTAGCCGGCGTCACGCCAGGCAAAGGCGGCAAGACTCATCACGGCGTCCCGGTGTTCAACACCGTTAAGGAGGCGGTGCGCGAAACCGGCGCGCAGGCCTCGATCACCTTTGTCGCGCCGCCGTTCTGCGCCGATGCGATCATGGAGGCCGCGGACGCCGGCATTCGCCTGATCTGTTCGATCACCGACGGCATTCCCGCGCAGGACATGATGCGGGTGAAGCGTTATTTCCTGCGCTTCCCCAAGGATCGCCGGCCGATGCTGGTCGGTCCGAATTGCGCCGGCATCATCTCGCCCGGCAAGGCGATGCTCGGCATCATGCCCGGCCACATCTATAATCGCGGGCCGGTGGGGCTGATCTCCCGCTCCGGAACGCTTGGCTATGAAGCCGCGTCGCAGCTCAAGGAGCTGGGCCTCGGCATCTCGACCTCGGTCGGCATCGGCGGCGACCCGATCAACGGCTCCTCGTTCCTCGATCATCTGGTGCTCTTCGACAAGGACCCGGAAACCGAAGCCGTTCTGCTGATCGGCGAAATCGGCGGGCCGCAGGAGGCGGAAGCCGCCGCCTGGATCAAGGAGAATTTCTCCAAGCCGGTGATTGGTTTCGTCGCCGGCATGACGGCGCCGAAGGGTCGTCGCATGGGTCATGCGGGCGCGATCATCTCCGCGACCGGCGACAGCGCGGCCGAAAAGACCGAGATCATGAAATCCTACGGACTGACCATCGTGGCCAATCCGGCGGAGTTCGGCTCGACGGTCGCGCAGGTGCTCAAGCGCGGCTAAGGGCGCTGCGTCAAAAGGCGACGGCGACTTTGCCGCCGCTTTTTCATCATGTGTTTTAGCAGTTTCTTCCGGGATGGAAGACGGACGCCGCGGGCGTCGGGGCGAAGGGGAGTTTGATGGCGGACGAAAAGTTGAACGCGGCGCCGTCGATCGCCCTGCCGTCGGCTTTCGCGACCCGTTCGGTCACGGAGGCGTCGGCCTTTCTGCGCGAGCAGCTGCTCGCCGTTATTCGTCAGCATATGCCGGAAATCGAGCCTGTCGTGCGCGATTCCAAAGCCGGCGCCGGATTGGCGTCGCGTCCGATGGCGCGGGCGTTGCAGGCGCAGGGCATTCTGTTTCAACTCGTGTCGATCGCCGAGCAGGCCTACGCCATGCGCCGCCGTCGCCGGATCGAGCGCGAGCGCGGACACGACAAGCTCCTTGGCACTTTCGATTATGTGCTCTCCAGCGCCGCCGCCGCTGGTGTGACGGCGGAGGAAATACACGCCCAGTTGCAGACGCTGCGCATTCGTCCCGTCATCACCGCGCATCCCACCGAGGCCAAGCGCGTTTCGATTCTCGAAAAATATCGTCGCATTTATCTTCTGCTGCGCGAGCTCGAGTCGACGCGCTGGACGGATCGCGAGCGCGAAGCGCTGGTGAAGTCGATTTACGATCAGGTCGAGCTGTTGTGGCTGACCGGCGAATTGCATCTGGCGAAGCCGACGGTCGAACACGAGGTGTCGTGGGGCCAGCACTTCTTCTCTGAAAGCATTTTCGATCTCGCGCCGGAGTTGCTGTCATCTTTCGAACGCGCGTTGAAGCGTCATTACCCGAAAGAAAAATTCGAGGTGACGCCGTTCTTCCAGTTCGGATCGTGGATCGGCGGCGATCGCGACGGCAATCCTTTCGTCACCAATGATGTGACGCGCAACACTATGCGCCAGAACGCGCTGGCCAGTTTGAACTATTATCACAACCGGATCGTCGATCTGGTGCGCACGCTGTCGATCAGCCAGCGCGCCGCGGTGATTCCGGAAGCCTTTCGCGTCGAACTGGAACGCCGTCTGGCGGACTTGCCCGATGGCGAGGCGATCGCCGCGCGCAATCTGAACGAGCCCTATCGTCAGTTTGTGACGACGATTTTGCGCAAGCTCGATCAGACCATTCTTTCCGCGCAGGACGAGCCGACGACCGGCGCGCGCTACAAGAGCGCCGACGCGCTGATCGGCGATCTGCTGATTTTGGAGCAGGCGCTGTCAGAAGCCAAAAGCGAGGCGCTGGCCAGCGACGTTGTCAGGCCGGTGCGTCGCGCGGTTGAGATTTTCCGTTTCAGCACGGTGCGTCTCGATATTCGTCAGAACACCACGCGCACCACGCAGGCGTTGCACGAGATCTGGAAGCTGCGTGGCGCCGCCGCCACGCCGCCGGATGTCGAAAGCCCGGCATGGCGCGAATGGTTGCTGGCGGAACTGTCGGCGCCGCGTAAAGAGCCGATCCCGCGCGATACGCTGTCGGCGGACGCGCGCGACGTCGTCGAAATGTTCGAGGTCGTCTCCGATCTTCGCAATCGACTGGATCGCGAAGCGTTCGGCAGTTTCATTCTGTCGATGACGCATTCGGTCAATGACGTGCTTGGCGTTTATCTGCTGGCGAAAGAGGCGGGCCTTTTCGCCGATGCGGCGGGCGTCGATCATCTGACCTTGCCGATTGTGCCGCTGTTCGAGACCATCTCGGATTTGCAGGATGCGCCGGCGATCATGCGCGAATTGCTGCAAATCCCGGTTGTCCGCCGCAGCACGCAGGCGCAGGGCGATCTTCAGGAAGTGATGATCGGCTATTCCGACAGCAATAAGGACGGCGGCTTCTTCTCGTCCAACTGGGAGCTCTACAAGGCGCAGGCGCGTCTGACCGAAGTCGGTCGCGAACAGGATGTCGCCATCGCTTTCTTCCATGGTCGCGGCGGCTCGGTCTCCCGCGGCGGCGCGCCGACAGGCCACGCCATCGCTGCGCAACCGGCCGGCTCCATTCGCGGTCGCTTCCGTGTGACGGAGCAGGGCGAAGTCGTCTCCTTCAAATACGCCAATCGCGGCACGGCGGCCTATCAGATGGAGCTGCTGGCGTCGTCCGTCTTCGCCCATGCGCTGAAATCCGAGCGCGAGGAAGCGCTGGCGCCGCATGCCGAATTTGAAGCAGTGCTGGAGGAGATCTCCAACGCCTCCTTCGCGGCCTATGAAAAATTTATCGGCGACCCCGATCTCGTCACCTATTTCCAGGCGGCGAGTCCGCTTGAGGAAATCTCGCTGTTGAATATCGGCTCGCGTCCGGCGCGTCGTTTCGGCGCCAAGAGCTTGGCGGATTTGCGCGCCATTCCGTGGGTCTTCGCCTGGGCGCAGAACCGGCATTCGATCACCGGCTGGTATGGCGTCGGCTCGGGTCTCAAGGCCTTTGTCGATACGCACGGCGAACGCGGCGTCGAATTGCTGCGCCGGATGTTCGAAGAGTCGCGCGTCTTCCGCCTGATCCTGGACGAGGTGGAGAAAACGCTGGCGCTGGTCGATCTTTCCATTGCGCGCCAGTATGCCGGCCTTGTCGCCGACGAAAGCGTGCGCGAGAAAATTTTCAAGGCGATCGAAGATGAATATGCCCTGACGCGCGATATGGTGCTGCGCGTCACTGGCAGCGAGCAGATCGCTGATCGCTTCAAGGAATATCAGGCGCGTCTCGCGCAGCGTCTGCCGACGATCAATGAAGTTAACCGCGAGCAGGTTGATCTGCTTGGCCGGTTCCGAGCCGCACAGAACGAAGCGGAAAAAGAGGACATTAAAGTCCCGCTTCTGATTTCCATCAGTTGCATCGCCGCTGGCCTTGGGGCCACCGGCTAATATCAGACCACAGAAAGGGGAAAACAAAATGAGCTTTACACTGATCGAGCAGGCGACTCCGCGTCTCCACCGTTCGGAACTCGCCGTGCCGGGTTCGACGCCGGGCATGTTCGAGAAAGCGGCGACCTCCAAGGCCGACGTTGTGTTCCTCGACCTTGAGGACGCGGTTGCGCCGGACGACAAGGAGCAGGCCCGCAAGAACATCATTCAGGGCCTCAACGACATCGACTGGGGCAAGAAGACGATGACCCTGCGCATCAACGGCCTCGATACGCATTATTGCTATCGCGACGTTGTCGACGTGCTGGAGAACTGCCCGCGTCTCGACGTGGTGCTGATTCCGAAGGTTGGCGTTCCGCAGGACGTCTACGCCATCGACATGATGATCACGCAGATCGAGCAGTACAAGAAGCGCACCAAGCGCATCGGTATCGAAGTGCTGATCGAGACCGCGCTCGGCATGGCCAATGTTGAGGCGATCGCCCAGTCGTCCAAGCGCCTTGAGGCGATGTCTTTCGGCGTCGCCGATTACGCCGCTTCGACCCGCGCCCGCACCACCGTCATCGGCGGCGTGAACCCGGATTACGGCGTTCTCACCGACAAGGACTCGAAGGGTGAGCGCGACTACTTCTGGATGGATCAGTGGCACGCCGCCCAGACCCGCATGATGGTCGCTTGCCGCGCTTACGGCCTGCGTCCGATCGACGGCCCGTTCGGCGACTTCAACGATCCGGAAGGCTACAAGGCCGCCGCCGCGCCGCGGTTCTCGGCTATGAGGGTAAGTGGGCGATCCATCCCTCGCAGATCGAGCTCGCCAACGAGGTCTACACCCCGTCGGAAGCCGAAGTGACCAAAGCGCGTCGCATTCTTGAGGCGATGGCTCAGGCCGCCAAGGAAGGCAAGGGCGCCGTGTCGCTCGATGGTCGTCTGATCGACATCGCGTCGATCCGCATGGCCGAAGCGCTGATCGAGAAGGCCAATTCCATCAGCGGTTCGTAAAAACAAAGCGCGCTCCCCCGCATCATCTGGCGGGGGAGCGTTTTTTACTTGTCTGGAACGAGATTCATGTCCGACGACACCCGTCCGCTTCTTCGCGCCATGTTCGACGCCGCCGTTAGCGCCGCGTCGCCCGCCGCCTGTCTGCCGCAGCATTTGAAATCGATTACGCCGCCCAAGGGTCGCACCATCGTGATCGGCGCCGGCAAGGCGGCCGCCTCCATGGCGGCGGCGGTTGAGGCCAATTGGCATGGCGGTCCGCTCGAAGGTCTGGTCGTCACGCGTTATGAGCATGGCGCGCCGACAAAGCAGATTGAGGTGATTGAAGCCTCGCATCCGGTGCCGGATGCAGCGGGACGCGAAGCCGCGAAGCGCATTTTGCAAAAAGTGCAGGGACTGACCGCCGATGATCTTGTGCTAGCGCTGATTTCCGGCGGCGGTTCGGCGCTGATGGCGCTGCCGGCCGAGGGCGTTACGCTTGAAGAAAAGCAGGCCGTCAACAAGGCGCTGCTGAAAAGCGGCGCGAATATTTCCGAGATGAATTGCGTGCGCAAGCATCTCTCCGCCATCAAGGGCGGTCGTCTGGCGCGCGCTGCGGCGCCGGCGCGGGTTGTCGCTCTGATGATTTCCGATGTGCCGAACGACGATCTGTCCGTGATCGCCTCCGGCCCGACCGTGCCCGATCCGACGACGCGCCAGGATGCGCTCGCCGTGATCGCTAAATATAAAATCGACGCGCCGGCCGCCGTGCTGAAGCATCTCTCCAGCGCCGAGTGCGAAACGCCCAAGCCGGGCGATGCAATTTTCGAACGCGTGCAGAATATTCTGATCGCCACGCCGCAGGGATCGCTAGACGCCGCCGCGGCGGTCGCCAAACAGGCGGGATACACGCCCTGCATCCTCGGCGATCTCGAAGGCGAGTCGCGCGACGTTGCGCTGGTTCACGCCGGCATCGCCAAACAAATTGCGCTGCATGGGCAGCCCTTTCAGCCGCCGGTCGCGATTATTTCCGGCGGCGAGACCACCGTCACCGTGCGCGGCAATGGCAAGGGCGGCCGCGACGCCGAATTTCTGCTGGGCCTGACGCTGGCGCTGGAAGGATTTGGCGGCATTTCCGCCATCGCCTGCGACACCGACGGCATCGATGGCGTTGAAACCAACGCCGGCGCGATGATGGCCGCCGACAGTTTTGCGCGTGCGCAAAAGGCGGGCGTCGATCTCAAAGGTCTGTTCGCCAATAACGACGCCTTTTCCGCCTTCGAGGCGCTGGGCGATCTGGTGATTACCGGGCCGACGCGCACCAATGTGAACGATTTCCGCGCCATTTTGGTGCCCAAGCGCGTGTAACGCGCCAGCGATCAGAGACGTCTGCCGATGAACAAGCCCGCTTCTTTCGACGCGCGCGGCGCCGCCGCCATTTTCGAACGTTATCGTCGCGACGATGGCCCGAAGCCGCCGCAGTGGAACGAGACGCTGGATATGCTGCTCGCCCATCGTTCGCATCGAAACTATCTGCCGCAGAAGCTTCCCGAAGGCGCGCTGGAGACAATCATCGCGGCCGCCTCTTCGGCCTCGACCTCATCTAATTTGCAGGTGTGGAGCGTCGTTGCGGTTGAAGATCCGGCGCGCAAGCTTCGTCTCGCCGATCTCGCCGGTGGTCAGCAACATGTGCGCGACTGCCAATTGTTGCTGATCTGGCTGTGCGATCTGGCGCGTCTGGAAAAGCTTGGCAAGGAAAAGGGTCGCGATGCGGCGGCGCTGCCCTATCTCGAAATTTTCATGACCGGCGTCGTCGACGCCGCGCTGGCGGCGCAAAACGCCGCGATTGCGCTGGAGTCGCTGGGGCTGGGCTGTTGCTATATCGGCGCGATGCGCAACCATCCCGAGGCCGTCGCGAAAGAACTTAATCTTCCGTCCAATGTCTTCGCCGTTTTTGGCATGACGGTCGGCGTTCCCGATCCGGCGGCGAACGCCGGCGTCAAACCGCGACTGGGTCAGGCGGCGGTTTTGCATCGCGAACAGTACCAATGGGGCGAGGCGCAGCTTGAAGCCATTGAAACGCTGGATGAAAAATTCCGCGATTTCCAGAAAGAGCAGGGCCTGCCTGAGCAGGGCTGGGTGCGGCAGGTGCTGTCGCGCGTGCGCGGAACTGACGCCATGAGTGGGCGCGATAAAATACGTGAGGCGCTGATCGCGCTTGGCTTCGAACTCAAATAACGATTGCGATTTTTCAGCAACGCTCAAGAGCCCGCCAGACATGATCCGGCGGGCTCTTTTGTTTTGAAACGTCTGCGACAGATTACAGTCTGTACTGCACCTGATCTTCCCAGAAGCGGTCGAGCTTGCCGAGCGAACGGTTAATCGCCGTCAGGTCATCGGCTTCGACGCCGCCAACGCAACCCAGCGTGTTGGCGTGTTTTTCATAAGCCTGTGCAACCAGCGCGTGGATTTCCTTGCCGCGTTCGCCAAGGCTGATCCGGGAGCAGCGGCGATCGACGCGTGATTTCGCGTAGCAAATAAAGCCGGCTTCAACGAGCTTCTTGACGTTATAGGATGAATTGGAGCCGGTGTAATAATCGCGCGCTCTCAGCTCTGAAACGCTCAACTCCTGATCGGCGATATTATACAGCATCAGCGCCTGAACGGCGTTGATCTCGTCGATCCCGGCGCGGTCCAGCGCGTCCTTGACGACTTCCTGCATCCGACGATGAAGGCGTTCGAGCATCATGATGGTGTCGACATAGGCCGGCATGATCGCCGCAGCCTTGGTTCGGACATTCAATCCGGCGGTTGTCATTGTCTTGTCCCCTTGCGTTTTTGGTGGAGCTTTTCGCTCTTCGATGGGGCCAAATTAATCGGGGCGCGTGAATCGCGCTTTAAGAAGCAATATGAATCAAAAGTTGAGAAAAGTTCGGTGAATCAAAACTGAATCTTTTTAGGCGCAAAAACTTCTTGCGTGTTGCATATTTGCATCACTTTCAGACCACTTCAGGCAGTGAATTTCAACGCATTCATAATTTTTGAGGTCCGGTTTGCGTGACGTGCGTCGCTCGCATGCGCGCAGACATTTATTGATCGCTGTTTCTGCGGTCCGTCGTTTCGTCGAAGGAATCAGGCGGCGCCAGGAAGCTTGCTGGCGATGTTTGTTTCGACGCCGCCATGCGTTGACGGCGCAGTTGCGCGCAGGGATGGGCGTCGTGTCGATATTGGCGCCGGCGTCGTTTCTGTTTCGCGGGCGATGGCGACAATGATTTCGATCGCAGCGCATTGAGGCGTTGCATGCATCAGCGCGACAAGTTTCCGAATTCGCTTCTCGTTCTGCGCAATCGCGGGTTCGGCGCAGAGAAAAATGCGCGCGCCAATTTCTGGATCAACGCCCAGCGCGCGCATCAATAAAGCGCGCGCTTCTCCGGAGGAGTCGGTGATCAGCGTCAGTGTGCGATCAGGGCGCAGGTAAAGTCGCATCGCAGCAAGTTTGGCCATCGCGCTCCAGTTTCTGGCAATGGCTTCCTGTTCGAATTGGACTGCAAACGCAGGGTCGGCGGCGCTTTCTTCGCCGCCGCGGTCGTCGAGAAGCGCCTTGCGGCAGGCGTCGAGCACAATCGCCAGTCGTTCGCTGCGTGTGGCGGCAAGAAAATAGGGCGCGGGATCGAGGTCGAGATCGTCGCGGTCCAGGAGTATGCGCGCCAATGCGCGGTCGTCGCGGGCTACACGGAGCAGGGTCCGCCGCATCGGCGGATCGATGCGCAGGCTTAAATCGGCCGCCAGTTCGCAGAGCTGGTTGATGGCTGCGCCATGATTGGCGTTGATGGCGTCCAGCTCATATAGCCGCGCAAGAACACCCGACGGCGCATCGGGATGCGCGGACAGGGGACGGAGGATTTCTACGGCTGTAGCTGGATCGAGCCTTGCGAGCAGTCCTAGCGCCAGTTCTTCGAAAGGTTTGATTTCGTCGGTGAGGTGAATGTCGCGTGCGATGAACTGATCGACAGCTGTTTTCAGCAATGTGGCGTCGATATTCTGGCGCCGGAGGATATCCGCTGACATGGACGGTTTACTCATCGATACGCTTGCACGCCCCGAAACAGCACATTGTCGGGGGGACGTTGACGGATCATTAACCCTCCGTCGGTCCTAATCGTCACATAAGGATTGATTCATCATTTTGCGAATCGGACGCAAGGGCGCCAAAATGGGACAGGTAATCACCTTCAAAGCACGTGCGAAGACCCCACGGCAGGAAGCTGAGCCGATCGCCGGGGGCGCACAGATCCTTTTTTTCCTCGGCGTTCGCTATTGCCGCATCGATGAAGCGGATGCATGCACGGCGGCGCAGACGCCGGATCGAGACAGTGGTCAGGGCGGGGGCCGCAAACGCCGCAAACGTGCGCGGGCGTGATTTTGCGCGCCCGGGCGTGATTTTGAACGTCTTCCGCTGAGCGCGGATACGCAGGCGGCGTTCACCGTTTATCCGTAGACATCTGCATCGCGCCGCCTCTGGCTGCGGGGTGCGACAGTCGGCCATTTTTACGCTTTGTGGCGAAGCCGTTATATTGTTTCTTGTTATTGGACGTCGTGGCGGACGGCTCGCCGGAGATGCAATGCGTTATTTTCATTATTGGCTCGCCATCCTGCTGATGGGCGTCGCTCTGCCGGCGGCAATCGCAAAAGAAGCCGATGCATCCGGCGCAATCATTTCAGCGACGCAGCCAATTGACGTTTTCTATTTCTCCGATCGTCAGCCGGTAGCGGGAGAAAATGGCGCCATCCAATATGGCGCCGATCGCGCCTGGTCTCTGGCTTTTGGTTCGGTGGCGGTTTTCCCGCAATCGGGCGCGGAGCCTTCGCCGGGGTCGCCAAAAGAAATCGTCCGCTTCCCGGAAACGCCATACAAGGTCGAGAAAGTAAAAGGCGGCATCCGGCGCGATCCGGCTGCGCTCGCCGCCCATCGACAGGCGGCGCAGGACATCGAGCGGACTCTTCAGGCGAAAATCGCGTCGACAGCGAGCAAGGAAGTCGTGCTCTATGTCCATGGGTTCAATAACAGCTTTGACGATGCCGTGAAGTCGGCTGCCCGGATGTGCGGCGATCTCGGGCCGGATCGCTTCACCTGTATTGTTTTTTCATGGCCGGCGGGCGGAGAGAAGGGCGCTTTTTTCGGCTATAATTTCGATCGGGAGTCCGGAGAGTTTTCGGTTACGGATCTTAAAAAAGCGGTTCGTTTTATCGCGCGCACGCCCGGCCTGAAGAAAATCCATTTCATTGCGCATAGTCGCGGCGCGGATATTCTGACCTCGGTGATTCAGCAGCTGAATGGCGAGACATACGCCGTCGGCAAATCTTTTATGAGCGAATATAAAATCGGCGAAGCCGTGCTTGCGGCGCCGGATATCGATATTGACGTCGCCGTTGGAAAATTCGCTGCGACAATTTCCGATCCGGACACGCCGCGTATTGGCAAGGCCGATTATGGCGTCGTCTATAATCCGGTGCGTATTCATCTGACCGTCTACGCCACGGCCGGAGATGCGGCGCTGGATATGTCGCGTTCGCTTTATGGCAACACGCGGCTGGGTCTCGTCGACGCCAGCGCCAGCGACGACGGGGTGACGCTTGTGTCGCCGCTTAAGGATGTGGTCGATCTGATTTCAGTCGAGCAATCAGGCGCTGATTTTTTCGGGCATAATTATTTTCTTTCAAGCCCGAATGTCAGAGGCGACATTGTTGCGCTCATTCGCGATAAAAAAGCTGCTGGCGCTCCGGGGCGGGAGCTTCAGGAAATCAGGCGGCCGTTCTGGCGGCTTCCGCTGAACGCCTATTCTACAGGTCCTGCCCGCTTAAATCCCTGATGCGCCGTTTTGAACGGATCGTCGACCGACATCAGGCGATCAATGTCGCGCGCACCAGGCCGCGCACCGAATTGCCGAGATAAAACTGCGGCGGCAGATCCTTCAGTGCCAGCACGGATTCAATAGCGCGCCCCTCGGCGATCAGCCGTGCGCGTAAGGTTCCGGGTAGCAGGCCGCAGGAGAGCGGCGGCGTGATCAGGCGGTCGCCGCGCGGGACGAAGAGATTGACGCGCGCACCCTCGCAGATTTCATCGTGTTCATTGAGGAACAATATCTCGTCGACGCCATCGCGTTCTGTGGCCTGCGCCAGTTCCTCTTCATACAAAGCCCGTCGCGTCGTTTTATGCCGGAGCATCGGATCGTCGGCGCGAAATCGTTTTTGCGCCAACGCCACGCGCCAGATCGTTGTTGACGGAACCGGCGCGATGGGCGTGATGCTGGTTTCGATTGCGCCGTCGCGCGACAAAACCAGTCTTACGCGCAAGTGCGGATGTTCCGTCGCCGTAACAGCCTTCGCGAGAGCCGACGCAACGGTCTCCGCGTTGCAAACGAAGCCCAGCGTTGCGCTTGAAGCGGCAAGGCGCGCAAGATGTTCTGCGAGAAGATAATAAGCCTCGCCCTGCGTCCACAGCAGGGTTTCGATCAGTCCGAACTGCTCGTCGCGCCACTCAGGAACCGGGCCTTGATCAGACATTCCTCATATTCCTCGCGGGCGCGGGAGTCGGCGACGATCGCCGAGCCGACATTGCAGACAAGCTCGCCATCTTGAAACAGCGTCAGCGTGCGGATGGCGACATTGAAGCGAATGTCGCCATCGGGCGCGATCACGCCGCGCGAACCGCAATACACGCCGCGCGCCGCGCATTCGAGATCGCGAATAATCTCCATGGCGCGTATTTTTGGCGCCCCGGTCACCGAGCCGCAGGGAAAAAGACCGGTGAACAGATCCTGCAGGGAGACGTCGTCGCGCAGTCGCGCCTCAATGCCGGACGTCATTTGATGCAGGGTTGGATAGGTCTGGATGGTGAAGAGATCCGTGACCTTGACCGAGCCGACTTCGGCGAGGCGCGACAGATCATTGCGCAGCAGATCGACGATCATCAGATTCTCGGCGCGCGATTTCTCGTCCTCGACGAGATGCTTGGCGCGCATCATGTCCTCTGGCGGCATGACGCCGCGCTGCGCCGTGCCTTTCATCGGCCGGGCGCGAATGTCGCGGCCATGGGCTTCGAAGAAAACTTCCGGCGAGAGCGACACGACAGTTTCCGCGCCTAACGCGACAACGCCGCCATAGGCGACGGGCTGGCGCTTGCGCAACGCGCGATAGAGCGTCAGCGGATCGCCCTCGTAATGGCCGCGCAGCGGGAAGGTCAAATTGATCTGGTAAACGTCGCCGGCGAAAATATATTCGCGACATTGTTGAAACCGCTCGGCGTATTCTTCCGGCGTCCATGCCGGCGTCAGCGGGATGCGCGGCGCCGGGCCGGCCGCCGGGGTCAGCGCGACAACGCGCGGCGCCTGGAAGGCGCCAAACATGAGCAATGGCGTGCGCGGCTGCGGGGTCGTCTGGCGGGCGAATTTTGGCTCCAGCGCATAGCCTAACTCATAGCTGGCGTAGCCCGCGAGGTGGAGGCCGCGCCGGCTGGCCGCCTCCATGCGCGCAAAGGCCTCGGGAGCCTCCGCCGGCGTCCGGGCCACAATAAGCTCCGCCGGCGCCTCGAACACCAGCGCGCGTCCGCCCTCCCGGCCGTCTTCAAAGACGACATAGGGCCGGTCTGGCGCGATGTCGCGCACGTCGTCGGCAGGGCTTTCGGCGGCTTGCGGCATACTGGGGGCGTTTCTTTCCGGCGAAGTCTACATCGAGGTCTATCACCTATGAAAGACCGGGGCTTTCCGCAACTCGCACAGCCCCGGACGGTCGGGAAACCCTTTCCTCGGACCAGCGATATGCTCTAGAAACCGGCATGACATCCGCTCCCGCCTCGTCTCACCTCCGCCTGCTCTTTATCGGCGACGTCATTGGTCGGGCCGGCCGGGCGGCGATCGCGCGCCATCTGCCGCGTCTGCGTGAACGCTGGGCGCTGGATTTCATTGTCGTCAATGGCGAGAACGCCGCCGGCGGTTTCGGGATCACCGAGGCGATCTGCGACGAATTCCTCGCGGCGGGCGCCGATTGCGTCACGCTCGGCAATCATGCTTTCGACCAGCGTGAGGCGTTGGTGTTCATCGAGCGCCAGCCGCGTTTGCTGCGGCCGGTGAATTATCCGCCCGGCACGCCGGGACGCGGCGCCAATGTTTTCACCGCAGCGCGCGGCCAGCAAATTCTTGTCGTCAATCCGATGGGGCGCGTGTTCATGGATGCGCTCGACGATCCCTTTGCGGCGATCGAGCGCGAGCTCGGCGCCTGCCCGCTCGGCGTCGGTTGCGATGCGACGATCATCGACATGCACGCCGAAACATCGAGCGAGAAAATGGCGATGGGTCATTTCGTCGATGGCCGCGCCTCGCTGGTCGTCGGCACGCATACGCATGTCCCGACCGCCGACGCCCAGATTCTGCCGGGCGGCACCGCTTATCAGACAGATGCGGGCATGACCGGCGATTATGACTCCGTGATCGGCATGGAGAAGGAGGAGCCGCTGCGGCGCTTCCTGCGTAAAACGCCCGGCGCCCGATATGAGCCGGCCAATGGCGAGGCGACGCTTTGCGGCGTCGCCGCCGAGATTGGCGGAGATGGTCTCGCCCGGTTGATTGCGCCGGTGCGCCTCGGCGGTCGGCTCCGGCAGGAATGGCCGCAAGAATGGGGCGCAATCGCCTAGGCGGCTCTTGTGTCGTTTTTTCACAAAACGGATGTAGCCTGAGGATCGTGCGAGATGATGTTGCGGTGGACGGGAAAACTTCTTTGGGTCAGCGCCGTCATTTCCGGCGTCGCCATCTGTGCGTTTCCTGCATTCGCGGGCGAGGTGGCGCGGGTCAAGATCGGCGGCTTCTCCAAGCGGGCTTATGGAACGCTGCACAGCGCTTCGGCCGGGGATGTCGCCTGCTATCTTTCGATGAAGGATGATCGTGGCGTCACGTTCGACGAAATGGCGGATTTTGATCTTTGCGCGCCGGAATCCGTTCGGCGCTTTAAGGGCAAGCGCCTCGCGCTCACCTATGAGATCGCGTCGGTCCTGTCGGCGGAATGCGACGGCAACATGGATTGCGGCAAGCATGATCGCGAGGCGTTGGTGAAAACAATGCGGATCGCGCCGCTGCGTAGAAAATAACAGCCCGGGCCAAACCCGTCGGCGTCATGTGATCAGGAGACGCAAATATGTCAGAGGAAGTCCCGGCGACGAATCTCCCCCAGACTGAAAAGCAGCAACATGCGCGCGGCGTCTGGGGCTGGTGGCATGGGACGCCGCTTTATCTGCGTATTCTGGCGGGCGTTATCCTTGGCGTTATTATTGGCGTCGCTTTGGGCGAACGCGCAGCCGCACTGGCGATACCGGCGAAACTGGTGCTGCGCCTGTTGGGCGCGCTGGCGCCGCCGCTCATTCTGCTGGCCATTATTCAGGCGCTGATGCGGGCAGAAATTCGCGGCAAACAAACACTGCGTCTGTTTGGTCTGTTGCTGGTCAATACGCTCGTCGCCATCGCGATCGGGCTGTTGGTAGCCAATCTTGTGCGGCCCGGCGCCTGGGCGGGCGATACGCCGCCGCCTGCCGCTATCGCGAAAATGACGGCGGCGCCAGTCGATCCGCTCAGTCAATTCCTCGACAATGTTCCCAAAAGCATCGCCGGCCCGTTTACCGACGACGGCAAGGTGATGGGGGTTATCTTTCTGGCGGTGGCGCTCGGCGTTGCGATGCGGCGCGTGCGCTATCATGAACTGCGCACAGTGGACGATTTGGTTCATGTCGGGCTCTCGACCCTGATTGTGATTTTATACTGGGTGATAGATGTCGTGCCCTTTGCCGTTTTTGGCGTTGTCGCGAGCATTGTCGGCGTGAAGGGGTTCAGCGCTTTTGCCGCGTTGGGTGGTTTCGTGCTGGCGGTGATAACGGCGCTTCTGGCGCAAACAGCCTATTATCTGCTGCGTATCCGTTTTGGTTCATGGGTCAGGCCGACCGTCGTTCTCAATGGCGTGCGCGATGCGCTGGTCATGGCTTTTTCCACGGGCAGCTCTACGGCGACCATGCCGCTGACCTATGCCTGCCTGCGCGAGAAAGTCGGATTGCGCGAACAATCGGCCAGTCTTGGCGCGCTGGTCGGTTCGAATTTCAACAATGATGGCACGGCGCTTTATGAGGCCATGTCGGCTTTGTTTGTGTCGCAGCTGCTGGGCGGCAGCCTGTCGCTCGATCAGCAGTTTATGATCGTTCTCACCTCTATCGCCGCTTCCGTTGGCGCCGCCGGCATTCCGGAAGCCGGTCTGGTGACGATGACGATGGTTTTTAACGCGGTCGGTTTGCCGACGGATTATATCGCGATGCTACTGACGGTCGATTGGCTGCTGGATCGGTGCCGCACCGCCATCAATGTGATGGGCGATGTGACGGTGAGTTGCCTCCTCGACGGAAAAGAGCCGGAAGCCGGCGCCCATGAGGCTCTCATTGTCGAATGAGGCCGGGGACTGACATCAGACAGGCGCAGGCGGCGGATATCGCCGCCATCGCGCATGTCCATCTTGCGTCCTCAAAGATCGCCTATCGCGACATTCTTGATCCTGCGCTGCTTGACGGGCTGTCTCTCGATGGACGCATCGCCTTGTGGGAGCGTCGCTTCGCGCAGATTGGATCTCAGGGCCGGCTTTGGATTCAATGCGTCGACGCCGAGATTATTGGTTTCGCGCTTTGCGATTTGCCGGATGATCGGGATGCCGCGCCATCGGTTTGCGAGCTCAAATCATTTTATGTGACGCCGGATTTCTGGGGCGCAGGGCTTGGCGCAACGCTGCTTGCTTATGCCGTGGTCGATTTTAAAAATCGTGGTTTCGGCGCCATGATTTTATGGACAATCTGCGACAACAAGCGTGCGCGCGCATTTTACGCGCGCGCCGGTTTTCGTTGCGAAGAGTTAACCCGCCGGACAAGCCGATCAGAAGCGGGGCAGATGCTGGAATATGAAGAAATCCTCTATTCCAGAGCGTTATAGTTTTTGCTTGTGACGAAGGCGCGCGGTTACGCGTCCTCCATCGCCTCAAGCTCGCCGATCAGCCCTTCGATCATTTCGAGGCCAATGTTCCAGAACGCCGGATCGCGCGCATCCAGACCAAAGGGCGTCAGCAATTCATTATATGGCTTGGCGCCGCCGGCTTCGAGCAAGGCGAAGTAACGCTCGACAAATCCTTCATGCGCCTTTTGATAAACGCCGTAGAGCGAATTCACCAGACAATCGCCAAAGGCGTAGGCGTAAACATAGAAGGGCGAGTGAATGAAATGCGGAATATAGGCCCAGAAGGTTTCATACCCCGGTCCCAGCCGGATTGACGGGCCAAGGCTTTCTCCCTGCACGCTCATCCATAAATCGCAGATCTGGTCGGCGGTCAGTTCGCCGTGACGACGCTCGATGTGCAGCTTGCGCTCGAAGGCGTAGAACGCCATCTGGCGCACCACGGTGTTGATCATATCCTCGACCTTGGAGGCCAGCAGCGCGCGGCGTTGCGTTGTGTCTTTGGCCTGCGCGAGAAGGGCACGAAACGTCAGCATCTCGCCGAAAACGGAAGCCGTTTCCGCCAGCGTCAGCGGCGTCGGCGCCATCAAGGCGCCCTGCCGGGCGGCGAGAACCTGATGCACGCCATGGCCGAGTTCATGCGCCAGCGTCATCACATCGCGCGTCTTGCCCTGAAAATTGATCAGCACATAAGGATGCGCCGACGGAACGGTCGGATGCGAAAACGCACCTGGCGCCTTGCCGGGTCGCACCGGCGCGTCAATCCAGCGGCGCGTGAAAAAATCGCCGGCGATCTCGGCCATGCGTGGCGAGAAACCGGTGTAGGCGCTGAGGACAATGTCGCGCGCCTCATTCCAGGAATAGGACTGGCTCGGCGCAGAAGGTAGAGGCGCGCTGCGATCCCAATAATCGAGCTTGTCTTTACCGAACCATTTCGCCTTGAGGCGATAATAGCGATGCGACAGGCGCGGGTGCGCCGCTTCAACCGCCTTTTGCAGCGCTTCGACCACTTCGCGTTCGACGCGATTGGAGAGATGGCGCGAATCCGCGACATCGCTGAAGCCGCGCCAGCGATCGGAAATCTCCTTATCCTTGGCGAGCGTGTTGGTGATCAGCGCGAAGGTGCGCAGATTGGATTTCAGCGTGACGCCGACCGCCTGCGCCGCTTCGCGTCGCTTGTTCTCGTCGCGATCCTGCATCTGGTTCAACGCCGGCTCAATCGCCAGTTCGGCGTCGCCGATGCGAAACCGCAGCCCGGCGATGGTTTCATCAAACAGCCGATTCCAGGCGGCGGCGCCGGAGATGTATTTTTCGTGAAAAAGCTCTTCGAGCTTGTCATCAAGTTCGTAAGGCTTCTCTTTGCGAATATCCTCCAGCCAGGCACGCCAGCGCGACAACGGCGCTTGACTGGCGAGAGCTTTGAGTCGGTCGTCGTCGAGGCGATTGAGTTCGAGCTGAAAGAACAGCAGTTGCGCGGAGGCGACGGTGATCTTCTCCTGCACGTCGCCATAAAATTTCGCATGCGCCGGATCGGTCGTATTGGCGCTGTAGAGCAAGCCGGCATAGGACATCAATCGTCCCAGAAGATCCTGCAGCACCTCGTAACGGGCGACCGCCTCGCCGAGCGTCGTCGCGCCATCGGCGCCGGCCGCGAGGGTCGCCAATCGCCCGCGATAGGCCTCGGCGAAGGCGGCGACGTCGCGCGCAACCCGCTCAAGATCGGCTTTCACCTCAGGAGCGTCCGGCCCCGGATAAAGATCGGCGAGGTTCCATTCCGGTAAAGAAGCGCTGGCGGGGGCTGCCGAGGCCTCGGCGGGAGCGGCGGGAACGGAAGAGGCGAGGCGCATGGAAAACATCCAGTTTTGGTCGGGGGCGACGCACGCAATGGCGCGCCAGTGGCGGTGCTAGCTGATTGTTATTATGGGCCGTCTCCGGGAGGGATCAAGCCGCCGTCGGCGTTCGGGGCTTGATCGCGGCGTCGATTCGTCTTGAGCTTGACTGTAATGCAAGTTGCGTCACAATTTGTAGGGTTTCCTTCAAACTTGTCCCAATTCCAGACAGTGTTAACCCGGTCTTTACCCTGTTTCGAAATGATACGGCTTAGGCAAATCACTTTTCGACACCCGCCTGCGGCGCGCGATGCAGAGGCCAGATGACGTCCCTTATTCTTGTTGCAGATGACGATCCTGTTCAAAGACGGCTGCTGGAGGCGATGATCCGGCGGTTCGGCTATGAGGTGGAGACGGTCGAAAGCGGAGAGCAGGCGCTGGCGCGTTTGCGCCAAGTCGGCGCGCCGCCGGTGTCTTTGCTGCTGCTCGATCTCGTCATGCCCGACCTTGATGGCATGGGTGTGTTGACGCGGATGCGCGACGCGAAAATCACCACGCCGGCCATTGTGCAAACCGCGCATGGCTCGATCGAGACGGTGATCTCGGCGATGCGCGCTGGTGCGCAGGATTTTGTCGTGAAGCCGGTCGGCGCCGAGCGTCTGCAAATCTCGATCAAGAATGCGCTCTCGGTTGGCGCGCTGACCGAGGAGATGCGGCGCATCAGCCGGCGCGCGCAGGGCGCTCTGTCGTTCAAGGATCTCGTGTCGCGCAGCGAGGCGATGGGGCGTGTCGTGCGGCTTGGCGAACGCGCCGCGACATCGACTATTCCGGTGTTGATCGAGGGTGAATCCGGCGTCGGCAAGGAATTGATCGCACGCGCCATTCAGGGCGCTTCGGATCGCCGCGGCAAGCCTTTCGTCACGGTGAATTGCGGAGCGTTGCCCGCCAATCTCGTCGAATCGATTTTGTTCGGTCATGAGAAGGGCGCCTTCACCGGCGCGACCGAAAAACACATCGGCAAATTCGCCGAAGCCAATGGCGGCACGCTGTTTCTGGATGAGATCGGCGAATTGCCGCTCGATATTCAGGTGAAGCTGTTGCGCGCCTTGCAGGAAGGCGAAATCGATCCGGTTGGCGCGCGGCGTCCGCAGCGCGTCGATGTGCGCCTGATCTCGGCGACCAATCGCAACCTGATCGATCTCGTCAAGCGGGGCCTATTCCGGGAAGATCTCTTCTACCGTCTCAATGTGTTTCCGATCAGCGTGCCGCCCTTGCGGACGCGTCGGCAGGACATCCCGGATCTGGCGCATCGTTTCGCGGTGCGGATAGCGGCCGAAGAAGGCAAGACGATCCGCGGCCTGACCGCAGAGGCGCTGTCGCTTCTGGCGCGTTACGACTGGCCGGGCAATGTTCGACAGCTCGAGAATGCAGTTTTTCGCGCCGTTGTTCTGGCCGAGGGCGACGAGCTGACGGTGACGGAATTTCCGCAGATCGCCGCCCATGTCGGCGGTTATGATATGCGCGTGCCGCCGCTGCCGGCGCCACGGATTGAAGCGCCGCGCGCCAGCGAAATCGTGCGGGTTGAAATTCGCGATCCAAATGTCCTGCCGCTGCTGGGCGATAACGGCGAGATGCGCAAACTGGAGGAGATCGAGGCGCAGGCGCTGCGTTTCGCGCTCACGCATTATCGCGGGCAAATGTCCGAGATTGCGCGGCGTCTTGGTATTGGCCGCTCGACGCTTTATCGCAAAATGAAGGAATATGGTTTCGACGAACCGGAATGGCCGGAGACGTCGGACAGTCTTGTCGCCTGATGGGCGCGAGGCCGAAGACAAGAGCGGGGATCGAATGACCGGCGTTTACGATATTGTCGCAACAACCATCGATGGCGGGTCGCAATCGCTGGGTGATTACGCCGGCAAGGTGATGCTGGTGGTGAATGTCGCGAGCCGTTGTGGTTTTACGCCGCAATATGCCGGGCTGGAGGCGCTCTATCGTCAATATGCCGAGAGAGGTTTTGTCGTTCTGGGATTTCCCTGCAATCAGTTTGGCGCGCAGGAGCCGGGAACGGAAGCGCAGATCGCTCAATTCTGCGCTAGCACCTATGACGTCAGCTTCCCGATGTTCGCCAAAGTCGATGTGAATGGCGATAAAACGCATCCACTCTATCGCCTGCTCAAACATGCCGCGCCGGGTCTTCTGGGGTCGGAGGCGATCAAATGGAATTTCACTAAATTCCTGATCGACCGCGATGGGCGGGTCGTAAAGCGTTACGCGCCGACCGATACGCCACAGGCGATCGGCAAAGATGTCGAAGCCTTGCTGTGAGCGCGCCCCAAATCAGCATTATTCCGCTTTTTGATCATGATCCCTTGCGCTTCGATGTGTCGATCCGCGACGGGGGCGGCGTTTCGCGTCATCAGCTTACAATGAGCCGCGCGGATTTGGCGCGTCTGGGTGGCGGGGCGGATGCGGAGGCGGTCATCGTCGCGGCCTTTCGCTTCCTGCTCGAACGGGAACCGAAGGAAGCCATTTTGGCTCGCTTCTATATTAATGTGATCTCGCAGTATTTTCCGGATTTCGAATCCAGAATCGGCGCCTATCTTCAGGCGCAGGGAAAGCCGGTTCAGTCGTGAATGGCGCAGCGGCGCTAGGCTAAAGCGGGTAATCCCGCGCCGGATCGACGCCGGCCTGCGTCAGAAATTTGCGCATCGCAGAAACCTCGTCTTTCGACAGATTATGATGACTGTCGTGGAAGCCATGCGTGTGCCCGTTCAGCTTCACGATCAGTTGGCCATGACCGCCATGCGAAATATGTGCGCCTATTTCTTCGAGAGTCGATTTGATGATGCGGGGATCGATATTATTGCTGACCGGATGCGCGAAAAGAGCATGCAAGGCGACGCGATGCTTGTGATTCATACAATGATCTCCGCACGATCTGTTTTGATGTCGCAGCAGTCTGGCGCCGCCCCTGTAAGGAGGCGATGTGTCCAATTGTCGCTCGCCTTGCGATCGTTCGATCGCGCTTTTGCGTCAAGGCGCACAAGCGCTGCGTGCGCAGGACGGATGGGCTTTTGTGCGATGCGCGATGGCCGGGGCGGCGCGCATCGTCTCTGATCGCCGGCCGCCACTTTGGCGGCGACTTCCGGGGGAGGCGCTTGAAATAGCGGGAGCTTTCCTATTTTCTAAAAATGCGGACGGCAAACCAAGCGCCGACTGTGTGGAGTAGATCAATAATTTTTTGGTAAATCAAAGAGGTAGAGCGGATGAACGCGGAAACGCCGAAATGGAAACGCTGGGGCGTCTACGCTCTCATCGGGATTTTTGCGGCCCTTGCCTTCATGGTGAATGGCGAGAGCCGGCTCGGCAAAGAACGCTCGGTTCGCTACAATGAATGCGTCAAGGCGCAGAAGGTCACGCCGGCCGAGTGCGCCAAATTGGCGACTCAGGCCACCCGCCCCGGCGGCAAATAGCCTCGCCGTTCAATTGTAAAATTAATCGATGCCGTCTGGATGCGCGTGATGCGCTTCAGACGGTGATGATGATTGACCGTGATTAAAGTGGGCGTTGTCCCAACTCACCGGAATATGTTTCGCGTCATCTCCGGCCGCTAACCAGCGCCGTCGTCGCGCGATGGTCGCGGAGACCGCGCCGCTGACGGCTATATATTCCTATTAAGCGCCTTAAATAGGAATTAAATTATCCTACTAAAATTGGGAGGTTACTGCCGCGCCCTGTGTTGGCAGGCATAGCGGGTCCTGGCCTGGTGGCGGCGCGCAGGGTTGATCGGCCCGGCGCATGGTCGGAGGGGAGAGAGTAATTGGCGAGCCAATACGAGCAAAAAGCGCGTGCAATTATTAATTTGAATAATTGGTGCCGCGCCAATCTCCCGACAGAAGGATCGCCAATTGCGCATGAATTGAGCCTGCACATCGTTATGAATTATGATGGCGCACCTTCCTTCGGGCTCAAACAATTATACAACGTGCTGCCATATAGCGAGCCGCAGTTGCGTCGCCATTTGCGACGGCTGGAGCAGGAAAACTGGGTGCTTGTGAACCAGGATGCGGTCGATGCGCGCAATCGTCGTGTCGCGCCGACTGAAAAGCTGCTGAACACTTATGCGCATTACTTCAAACTTCTGGCCTCGGCGGCTCCGCTGATGGAGGCAGAATAGGCCTTTTTGATCGCGTTCAGGCCAACACAAGAGTCGCGTGGCGAAAGCTCGGCGCTTCGCATTCGGCGCATGTTAAACTTGCTCAAGGCCGTGAGTTCTCGAAATGCGGCGCGCCGTCTATATAGAGCGTGGACAAGAACGCTTTCGCGCGTTTCGTGTCCTTGTTCACGCGAGCCCCGGCGCCAATGTCCGATTTTCTCCTGACCCTGAATGCAGGGTCGTCATCGATCAAATTCGCTCTCTTCGCGAATGATGCGACGCCAGAGGCTTTGGCGCGCGGACAGGTTGACGGCATCGGCGTATCGCCACGATTTTGCGTTTCAGGATCGGCCTGTCCGACGGAGGATGGCCCTGTCGTGATCGACGATCACGCCGGGGCGATGAGTGTCGTTGTCGACTGGCTTGATCGCGTCGGCGTCAATGCGCGTATTCTTGCTGTTGGTCATCGGATTGTGCATGGCGGCCTCGCCTATGCCGCGCCCGTCATCATCAATCAGGCGATCCTCGATCAGTTGCAGTCATTCATTCCGCTGGCGCCGCTGCACCAGCCGCATAATCTTGCCGGCGTTGTCGCCGCCTGGGGCGCTTTTCCGTCCGTCCCGCAGATCGGCTGTTTTGATACGGCCTTCCATCGCGGCCATGATTTCGTCAACGCCGCCTATGCGCTGCCGCGCACTTGTTACGAACGGGGTCTGCGACGTTTTGGCTTTCATGGTTTATCGTATGAATTTATTGCGCGCCGTCTGAAGCTTGTCGCGCCGGCGCAGGCGGATCGACGGATCATCGTCGCGCATCTCGGCAACGGCGCTTCGCTCTGCGCCATGCGGGATGGGCGTTCGGTCTCGACAACCATGGGTTTCTCGGCGCTTGAAGGCTTGCCAATGGGCACGCGTTGCGGTGCGATTGATCCAGGCTTGCTGCTTTATCTGCTTGATCATGACAAGCTCTCAACCGTGCAGCTCACGCGGCTGCTCTATCATGATTCCGGTCTTCTGGGATTGTCCGGCGTATCGTCCGACATGCGCCAGCTGGAAGCTTCGTCGGCGCCCGCCGCCGCCGAAGCGATCGATTATTTTGCGCATCGTATCCGCATGGAGATCGCCGCGCTTGCGGCGACCTTGCAGGGGCTGGATCTGCTCGTTTTCACCGGCGGCATCGGTCAGCATTCATCGCGCGTGCGCGCCGCTGTGGTTGAGGGGCTGGCGTGGATGGGGCTGCGGCTCGACCGGCTTGCCAATGCGGAGGGCGCGCAAGCGATTTCATCGCAGGATTCCGCTGTCCAGATTTTAACGCTGGAGACCGATGAGGAAGCGATGATCGCGCTGCATATGCGCACGCTTCTAGGCGCATCGTCGATGCGCGAAGGAAAACACGACTAGGGCGCGATTAGGGATTGTCGCCGGCGCGCGCCAGCTCCAGATGCGGCGAGCGCGTGTCGATTTCACCGAACTGGGAGCGGTAGACGATCAGATTTTCCATCACCCGCTGCACATAATTGCGGGTTTCGGCGATCGGAATGCGCTCCACCCAATCGACCGGATCAACGCCGGGTTTGCGCGGGTCGCCATAGGCGTCCATCCATTGCTTCACTCGTCCGCCGCCAGCGTTATAGGCGGCGAAGGAAAGAAGATAGGCGCCGCGATATTCACCTAGCAGCGTGCCAAGATGCGCGGCGCCGAGCTGGGCGTTGAACGACGGCTCATTCAACATGCGCGAAATATCGAAGCTGACGCCGTGCTGAAAAGCGGTGTGACGGGCGGTTGAGGCGATCATTTGCATCAGCCCCATCGCGCCGGCGGAGGAGACCGCTCTGGTGTCGAAAGCGCTTTCCTGCCGCGCGATGGCGTAAACGATCGAGCGCGCCGCCGATCCCGGCAGCGGCGTATAATCCGGCACGCCATAGGCGGGAAAAGCGACATGATCGAGCGGAACGCCGCGATAGGAGGCGCTCTTGCCAAAGACCAGCGAGAGTTTGGCGTCATGCTGGCGTTCGATCACCGCCCCCAGCGCTGAAACCTGCCGGGGATCGGAAAGATATTTGGCCGAGTCGAGCGCCAGCGGGGTGGCGACGTCTTTCTCATGGCTG
>JALRFG010000109.1 GCA_023253795.1 Methylocystis sp. | reverse complement strand
CAGCGGAAGACACCTGAAGACCGGTGGCGTTCTGATAGGGCGCAAGATCGCGCGTCTCCTCGACGGAAAGCTGCGAGCCATACCAATAGGCGTTCTTCTTGTGGCCGTAGAGCAGCACGCCAAGTTCGTCGATGCCGTCGACGATTTCATGTTCGTCGAGAATCTTCCAGCTGTCCTGCATCTTGCCGGCCTGCCCGAACATTTCGTGCAGCGATAACACAGCGTCATCGGCCGGATGGTAAGCGTAATTGCAGGTCGGACGATAGGCCGGCTTGCCGGCGGCGTCGCGCACGGTGAGATAATCGGCGATCGAGATCGCCTCATTATGCGTGACGAGAAAACCATATTGCGGGCCGGGCGTCGGCGTCCACGAGCGCACGCGCGTGTTGGCGCCGGGCGACAGCAGATAGATCGCCGCGCCGCAGCCCGATGAATGGGTGCGGCCAATATCGGGCAATGCTTTTTCATGCGTGCCCCAGCCCAGCTCGGCCGGCTGCATCCCTTCGGAGACAAAGCCTTCGACTGACCAGGTGTTGACGAAGACGTTGCGCGGCTTGGGCTCGCGCGCGCGCTGCGTATCGCGTTCCGCAATATGAATGCCTTTGACGCCGAGCTTCTGCGCCAGCGCGCCCCATTCAGCGCGCGTCTGCGGCTCTTTGTCGAGCGCGCCCGTGTCTTTGGCGATGTCGATCAGCGCCTGTTTCACGAACCACGACACCATGCCGGGATTGGCGCCGACGCAGGAGACAGCGGTGGTTCCGCCGGGATTTTTACGGCGCTCGTCGAGAATGGTTTCGCGCAGCGCATAATTGGTGCGCGCATCATTGCCCATGCTTTTATCGAAATAAAAACCGGGCCAGGGCTCAACGACCGTGTCGACATAGAGCGCTTTAAGTTGGCGCGCGAGCTTCATGATCGCCAGCGACGAAACGTCGACCGAAAGATTGACGATGAAGGGCTGGCCGCCGCCTTTGGTCAACAACGGCGTCAGCACCTCCCGATAATTATCCGGGGTCAGCTTCTCTTTAAGAAAGGCGACGCCGCGCTCATCCAGCAGCCGGCGGTGCGTATCCACCGGATCGATGACGGTGAAGCGCTCCTTGTCGAAATCGAAATGCCGTTCGATGAGCGGCAAAATGCCCCGACCAATGGACCCAAATCCAATTAAAACAACGGGGCCGGTGATTTTGCCATAAACGGGCCAGACGGACATTCGACGCTTCTCCTGCGGGCGGGTCTTGCTGCACTGCGATAAAGCAAGAGCCGGCCCTATAATCAAGTGCGGACGCCCGGCTTGGGGTTTCGGCTGTTGATTATGACAACAGCCTCGCCGCACTCTCCTCGTCGCATCAGCGCGAGGATGGATGACGCAGGAGACAGCAAACGCCGCCCGCTGCGCGGAAGCCACTGGAATAACCAGCGTCCGCGCGACGCCGCAGCGGCTTTCCGTGAGCGATTCTATCGAGGACGCCGCCAGCCGGATTCTGCTCGCCGCGCTCGATCAATTCACCGCCAATGCGGCGATCTTCGCGAAAGCCGAAACCATCGAGAGCGTCCATCAGATGCGCGTGGCGCTGCGACGCCTGCGCGCCGCGCTCGGCCTGTTTCGTTCCGCGCTTGCCGGCGCTGCGCTGACGACGACGGCGGCGCGGGCGAAAACCATCGCCTCGGCGCTCGGACCCGCGCGCGATGGCGACGTGTTTCTGGAGATGCTTGACGCCGGCCCCGGCGCGATGACGGAAGCTGCGCCCGATCTTTCGACGCTGCGCGCCGCCGTGCAACGCCATCGTGACGCAGGATATGAGACGGCGCGCCAGACGCTGCAAAACGAAGCGACGACAATTTTCGTGGACGACTTGCGCCACGCCGTGACGACGCGAGACTGGCATGCGGCGCCAGGCGCCGAAACGGCTGGTTCAGCGCGTGATTTCGCCAAAACGGCCCTTGCCCGGCTTCGCAAACGCGTATTGCGGAAAAGCCGCCATCTTGCGACCCGGACGGCGGAAGAGCGACATGCCGCGCGCATCGCACTTAAAAAGGCGCGTTATGCCGCCGAATTTTTCGAAAGTCTGTTCGAACATCGTCGCGCGGCGCGGGATTTCATACATAGACTCGCCGAACTTCAGGATGCGCTTGGCGCCGACAATGATCTGGCGGCGGCAAATCGTCTGATAACGCGCCTGCACGCTGACGATGCATCAGCGGCGCTAACCGCGGGTTTTGCGTGCGGCTGGTTCGCCCATGCGGCGCGTGACGGCGTCGCTCATGCGCGCGCACGCGAAAAGCGGCTCAAAATGCTCAAGACCTTCTGGTGACGGGCGTCGTTGAAGGGTTTGCGTTACGCCGCGCGTTCGCGCACAAATTTTGTCACGCCAGCGAAATCGATCTTGCCCGAGCCCAGCAGCGGCAGCCGGTCAACGACAATGACTTCAGACGGAATCATCAATTCCGACAGACCTTTCATGCGGGCATAGGCGATAAAATCGCTGCGCGCTGCGCTCTTGTGCTGCGTGACAAGGATCACGCGCTCGCCCTTGCGCGGATCGGGCAGAGCGGCCGTCGCGGATAATTCATTCGGCCATAATTCGGCGGCGCATTGCTCGATGGCGGCGAGCGACACCATCTCGCCGCCAATCTTGGCGAAGCGCTTGGCGCGTCCCTGAATGGTGACAAATCCCTGCGCGTCGATGGTGACGATGTCGCCGGTGTCATGCCAGCCACCCGGCGGCGGCTGCACGACGCCGGGTCTGTCCTCTTTCAGATAGCCCAGCATAATGTTGGGCCCGCGCACCAGCAGTCGTCCGCCTTCCGCGACGCCAGGCACAGGCTCCAGCCGATAATCGACGCCAGGCATCAAGCGGCCGACTGTGCCGAATTTATTGAACATCGGCGTATTCAGCGCCAGCACCGGCGCCGTCTCGGTGACGCCATAACCTTCGAGAATGCGCACGCCGAATTTTTCGAGCCAGACCTCACGCGTCGATTGACGTACCGGCTCGGCGCCGGCGAGCACATAACGGATCGACCGAAAATCATAAGCATGGGCGGCGCGCGCATAGCCGGCGAGGAAGGTGTCTGTACCAAACAGGATCGTCGCATTGGTGGCGTAAACCAGCTCCGGCACGATGCGATAATGCAGCGGCGAGGGATAAAGATAAATCGGCACGCCGGAAATCAACGGCAGGATCAGACCGACGGTGAGGCCAAGACTGTGAAATACCGGCAGAACATTGAACACCTTGTCGGTGCGGCCAAAGTCGATGCGCGCCGCCGCCTGCGCGGAATTGGCGAGAATATTACGATGCGAAAGCGCAACGCCCTTGGGCGCGCCTTCCGATCCGGAGGTGAATAAAATCGCCGCCATATCATCCGGGCGTCGCGCAAACACAGGTTTACGCATGCGCAGCCAGGCGTTGAATTTATCAGCGCCGCTGATCTCTGACCGTAGATCCTCCAGATAAACGAGTCTGATCTTCTCGCCCAACGCCTCGGCGAGCTTGTCGAGCCGTCCCTTTTCAATAAATAGGCGCGAAGTGAGAATGACCTCGACCCGCGCGGCGCGACAGCCGGAAAGAATGTTCGCCGCGCCGGCGGTGTAATTGATCATCGCCGGCGCACGTCCCGCCGATATTGTCGCAAAGACGGCGACGCCGGCGACATTGGCGTTGGGCAGCATGAGGCCGATCGCATCGCCTGCTATACCCAGCGCAGCGATTTTCTCGCCCAGCGCACGCACGCCGATGAGCAGCGCACGATACGTCATCGGGCCGCTGGTCGGATCTTCCAGCGCCACGCGTGACAGACCCTGCTTCACCGCCGCGGCGGCAAGCGCGTCAAACAGCGTTTCATCGATCTTCGTCGTACGAAACACCAGTTCCGACATGATTTGATACAGCGCCGCGCCGGCGGCGATACGACGCGCCTTGCCTTTCAATTGTTCATCGACCTGCAGACGAACCGGCTCCAGCGCGGTGAGCGTGAATTTGGGAAACCAGCGACGGGGCGCCTGCGCCGGCGTCAGACGCGAGAACATCGTCGCTTCCGGTCCCTCGATCCGCACCGGCACGACAAAAGCGTTCGACTTATCGGCGATCAGCCCCGCGCCGTCATAGACCTTCATCAAACTGCCGGTGACAGTGAGGCGGCCTTCCGGAAAAATCACCAGCGGATCGCCATCTTTGACCGCATTCACAAGCGTGCGGGTTCCCAGCGGTTTTGTCGGGTCGAGCGGAATGGCGCACACAAAATGCAGAAAGGGACGGACCCACCATTTTTGCGAGATGGCGAGATCGACAGCGAACACCGGCTGTCGCGGCAACACCGAAAGGATCGCGCCGGCGTCGAGAAAGCTCACATGATTGAGCGCAATGATCGGATTGGGACCCGCCCTGTCGAAATTCTCCAGACCTTTCGTCTCCAGACGATAAAAGGCGCGAAAGAAAATCGACAGGGCGTCAAGAAAAGGGTTGGCGACCACGCGTTTCAAGATCCAGATCGCGCTCGCCAGCGCCAGCGCCGACATGCCGGCCAACAGCATCGTTAATGATAGCCCCGCTCCCTGCAACGCAGCGACAGCAACGCCGCCAAGCGCCATAAAGGCAGCGTTGTGAATATTCACCGCCGCGATCAGACGCGCTCGCTCTGCTGGCGGGCTGAGAGATTGAAGCGCGGCGAAGGCGGGAACGATCATTAATCCGCCGGCGACCGCCAGCAACCCAAGATCGAATGCGATATGAACGGCGACCGGTTGCGCGAAATAATCGGCAAGCGACAGATGTTCGCCTCCAGCCGATGGGCTCATGTGGAAAAGCGTTAAAGCTAATGCGCCGGACGCCGCCGCCACCAGCGCGGCGCCAGCCGCCGCCGGCAGCAGCACGATGCGACCTTTGAGCAGAAAAGCGGCGAGTCCCGAGCCGAGCGCAATCGCGATCGCGAAAATCGCCAGATGCGCCGTGACGACGCTATCGCCGCCATTCAGCCTTTGCGTGACAAGCGGCGGCATCAACGACATGGCCACCGAACCAAAAAGCCAGAACAGGCTGGTGACGACGGCGAGTCGCCACAATGTTCGATCCGCCCGCAATAACGCCAGAAGGCTGAACGTCGAGCCAAGAATATTACGGTTGACGACAAGATCCGGCGCAGCCGGCGTCGTTGCCGGAATAAGCCATGAAGAGGCGGCGCTCATCAGCGCGACGACAATGACGCCGCCGACAAAAATTTCAACGCCATGCTGCTGCATGACGACGCCGCCAGCGATGGCGCCGGTGAGAATCGCAAGAAAAGTCGCGCTTTCAACCAGCGCATTGCCGCTCGGCAATTCTTCGCGCGTCAGATGATCCGGCAGAATGCCGTATTTGGCCGGGCCAAACAGCGCGCCGGTGACGCCGAACAGGAACAAAGCGACAAACAGCGTCGACACGCTGGCGAAGAAAAAACCGCCCGCCGCGACAAGAGCGACGCCGCAATCCGCCACACTTAGCCAACGCGTTAGCCAAGCTTTGTCATATTTATCGGCCAGCTCGCCGCCCAGCGCCGAGAATAAAAAAAACGGCGCAATCAGCACAGCGCCGGCAAGTGAAATTAATGCGGCGCCCTGCGCGTCTCCCAGACGCGACAGGATCAGCAACACCAGGGCGTTTTTGACGAAGTTGTCATTGAAGGCGGCGAACAACTGGCGGAAAAACAGCGGCGCAAAACGGCGCGAAGCAAGGAGCGATTGCGACATGAACCTGACTTTGAAGGCGTGGCGTCATCAGACTGCGGTCGACCTTCCGCGTTGACCGCAACCGGAAAAAGGCTCCGTTATGCAGAGCTTTCCTTCAAGGCTATACGCCATCCCCTGCGACGACGTAACCGGAATCATTGATTTTCGTCTGGCCGGATCAGCACCCGGTTGCGGCGAAGGGCTTACGCCCCCTTCGCCATTTTGTCTGTCGCGCCAGGCTGAGACTCTTGCGCCCATTGGTGGTTGGCGGCCGGGGCTTTCGCCTGCAGCGCATGATCTTCCCGACGCCCGCTATTGCCATTCGCGCGCCGGCGGCTTTGCAAATCAAAATAGAATGCGGACTGCCGCTCAACCCTGTTTTGCAGACGCTCAACATGCGCCGAAACAGCAGCGTTGCTTTTGACGGCGTCATCGACGACATGCGTTTGGACCGCAAGCGAAGCCGCAGCGAGACGAACCGTCTCCGGATCGCCCTCATTAACGGCGTTCACCCAGCGCCATTGCTCCATCCGCCGGCGCGCTTCCGCCAGTTTTTGCTCCTGCTGCTGGGCGCGGGCCTGCGCCACGACAAGATCGCGTTTCATACGCTCCAGCGCGCGTTCCGCTTCAAGAATTTGCTGATCAATCGCACCGGGAAGGATTTGCGAATCCCTGGGGGCAGCGCCGGCGTCGCGTTGTCTTTCAATCGACGAAAAGGAAGCAAGCATGTTTTCTCCCCTCGCGTTAGAGCGCCCGCCTTTAAAGGAATTTTAAGCAAACATCGAAGCAAACTCAAGCTTATCCATATAAAGTTCGTAATAATTGCGAAAACAGTTAATTTTGGAAATTAAAATTTGAAGAAAATTCTAAGCATGCGGCGTCATAAC
>JALRFG010000108.1 GCA_023253795.1 Methylocystis sp. | reverse complement strand
TTATTGTTTTAGGACATTTTGTATGTATACATAGATATTGGTGGCGCATTATTACAACTGCATAAGACGCAGCACCCGCTCCCTGACGCTTCAATCAGAAAGGCATGCGCAATGCATCGAGCGATCATCATGCGTAAAGCGATTGCTTTTATGTTTGCGACCCTGCTTTTCGCGCCGCTGATCGCGCATGCGCGCAAACCCGCGCCCGCACCCGAAGGCGTGCCGATTATTATCGATTCCGGGCGCATCCTTCTTGATGTCAGTTTCATCACAGCTGAGGGCAAGGAGCGAAAGGCGCTCGCATGGTTCAACATGGGAATGGCTGCGCCCGTTCTCTCCCATGAGCTATATGCGGAGCTGGGCCTGAAACAAGGCGCAGCTTTTGCTGTGAAGGTTGGCGAAAAACAACTAGAGGCGCCAGCAGAGAAGGTCGTCGATGGCGACGGTGGCGTTGGTGTTCCGACCTTCGCCCATCTTTTTGCCCCGCGCCGTGTCGAGGCCATGCTGCCGGCGCGGATGTTTACAGATTACGTTCTGCGTATTGATTACGGCCGGCGTCTTATTTCAATAAATGCGCCCGGCGGCGAACGTCCGAAAGGCTCCGCAGTTCCGATCCTCATCAACGCCGATACCGGCGTCATCGCCGTCGAGGCTCAAATTGATGGCCAATCATGGTCGCTCGCAATTGATGCGGGCTCCGGATACAGCTGGATGCGCGGCGACGTCGCACGTGATTTGCTCGTTCGACACCCTGACTGGAAGCGCGCCCATGGCGCCATCGGCCCGTCGAACGCCAATATGGTGGATTTCCGATTTGAGAAGGAAGGCGACGTCTTTCGTGCGCCAGTCGTCAGAATTGGCGAAATAGAATTGAAGCAAGTTGGTTTTCTCGCGACAGCGCCTGTTTTAGGGTCATTCGCGGAAGGCGTCTTTGGCGATTTCTTCTGGGATAATTGGCGTAAAGCCGCTGCCGCGCCGGTGATTGGATGGCTGGGCGGCAATGCGTTACGCGATTATGAACTGACGATCGATTATCCAAATCGAATGAGTTACTGGCTTCGTCAAAGATCATCCGTTCCGACGGAGCTAAACCAGCCGCCGATTACGCTGGTGCGTCACGGTGACCGCTATTTCATCGGCGGGATTGTGCAATCGTCCACAAATGCAGAATCTCCGCAGGGAATCGAGACGGGCGACGAATTAATCGCTGTGGGCGATGTGGCGGCGCGTGGCGCAAGCAAGGACAGTCTCCTTTCCGCCCTCCATGGAGCCCCGGGAGATCGTAAACGACTCACACTGGAACATCATGGCGTCCGGCTCGAAACGGAAATGGTCGTCGAGAGTTTTGAATAGAGGCGGATTGATCCGAGCGCAGTTCGTTCAACAGGACTAACTTTGTTTGCGCATCAGACTTTACCGACGTCTTCCCTCCCAGCCCCACGCCGCAACAACGGCGCCGAGCAGCGCCAGCATCGCCCACAGGCCGAGGCCCAGCGGCGCGACTTCGACGCCGACCAGCGTCGAGGCGCCGGTCTGTTTAACGCCGATCCAGTCGCCGCCGGCGTAACGACGCGCGTCGCGCATTTCGACGATGCGCGGCATGTCGATGGCGTCGCTGTTGACGCTCAGACGTCGGACGCTCCCGCCAGTCTCTTCGACAAGCGGCTTGAGCTTCTCAGTGGTCGACGCGACTTCGCGAAACTCGCGCGGATTTGGTGGGCCGACATTCACCAGCGCAGTGAGCCCATCGCTTTCGAAACGCCAGAGGCCAGTTTCACCGGCGGCAAATTGTGCGCGCCACAATCCCGGCTCGGCCTGCGCCAGTGTGATCTCGCGCGTCGCGCCGGAGGGCGCCGTCGCCTGCACCGGCGTGGTCGCATCCTTCATCGTCTGGCGTTCGAGTTTCACCTCATGGCCATGCGCCGCAGCGCGTAACGCCTCTTCTTCGAGATCCGGCTCCTTCATCAGCCAATGCGCGAGTCGACGAGTAAGATCGACATGCGGACCGCCGCCGTCATAGCCGCGCGCCCACAGCCAGATCTGATCGGAAAGCAGCAACGCCACCCGCCCCTTGCCCTCATGAGAGAGCACCAGAAGCGGCTTGTCCTTTGCGCCGGACATGATCGCAGTTCCCTTGACCACGCTGGCGTCGACCTGACGGAACCATTCGCTCCAGTTGGGCGGCTCGGCTTTTGCGCCGGCGAGGCCGCGCGTCACTGGGTGTTTTTCACCATCCTTGCTGACATGGGCGCGAAACGCCTGTTCATGCAGCGCGCCATCGGGCCTTGCGGGAAGAATATCTTCCAGCGGAGAATAATAGAGACCGCGCGTCGAAGCGTAATCCGGTCCGACCGCCGCAAGAAACGCGCCGCCATTTTCGACAAAGCGATGGATGTTGTCGAAATAGACGGAAGGCAGCAGCGTCTGGCTCGAATAGCGATCGAAGATAATCAGATCGAATTCGTTGATCTTGCGACTGAAGAGATCGGCGGTCGGGAACGCGATCAGCGATAGTTCGGACGCAGGCGTCAGATCGAGCTTGTCCGGCGGACGTAGAATCGTGAAATGCACCAGTTCGACATTGGCGTCGGCGCGCAACAGATTGCGCCAGGCGCGCTCGCCCGGATGCGGCTCGCCGGAGACCAAAAGCACCTTGAGCCGATCGCGTACGCCCTCAATCGACACCACCGCTTTGTTGTCTGCGAGCGTCAGTTCACCGGGCGCCGGCGGCACATCGAGTTCAACGATATTGGCGCCGCCATGGGCGATACGCACCGGAATATTGACGATGTCGCCGGGCTCGGGACTATAGGTCGGCAATGCTTCGCCGTCGCGGCGCACGGTGATCGGCGTGCGCGTTTTGTCGCCGCCGGTGTCGATAACGCGGGCGCGGATGATTTGATCCTTGCCGACGATGCCGAAACGTGGCGCTTCAACCAGTTCAATGCGCCTGTCGCGTTCTTTCTCGTGGCCGGTGATCAGCGCATGGACCGGCGCCTGAAAGCCGAGCGCCGCCGCCTTCGCGGGGATATCATGAACGACGCCGTCAGTGACGAGGATCGCCGCGCCGATACGCTCCGGCGGCGTATCTTTTAGCGCCGCGCCGAGCGCGCCAAAAAGCTGCGTGCCATTATCGCCGCCCGCAGCATTGGCGACGCTGACGACGCGCGTTTCGATGTCGCCGAATTTCTTCAAGGCGACGTCAAGCGCCTGCGCCGCCGCATCGGTCTGTTGCGTGCGTGCGCCGAAACCTTGGCTCTCGCTGCGATCCAGCACGATGGCGACAAGCGTCTTTTGCGGATCGCGCTTCTCGCGCACCAGCGCCGGATCGGCTAGCGCGGCGAGCGTCAGCGCCATCGCCAGCGCGCGCAGGACAAGACCGCGCTGACCGCGTATCGCGCCATAAAGCAGGACGGCCGCCGCAACCAGTCCGAGCGCAATCAGCGCCCACCAGGGCAAAAGCGGCGTAAAGGCGAGGTTGAGATCGCTGACGCTCATTGACCGAGCCTTTCCAGCAGATCGCGGACATGCACCTGATCGGATTTATAATTTCCGGTGAGCGTATAGATCACCAGATTGACGCCGCCGCGCAGCGCCATCTCACGTTGACGTGCGCCGCCGGGCGTCAACGGATAGAGCGGCTGACCGTTTTTGTCCTGCGCCCAGGCGCCGGCGAGATCATTGGATGTGATGACGATCGCCGAAACGCTGTCGGTGGCGCGGATCGGACGCGTCTCACCACCTTCTTTGGTTTCGGGCGGCAGCGCCTCCACCCAAGTTTCGCCGGTGACATAGCGTCCGACGAAATTGTCGAGCAGATAAAATGTCTTGGTGATCACATGATCGCGCGGCGCAATTTCCAGCTCCGGCAGATCGAGGTTATTGGCGAAGTCGCGCAGCCATTGGCCTTCTGGCGTCGGGTTGTCGCCGGGACGTTGCATCAGCGCGTCGCGCGTATCGAAAATGATTGTGCCGCCCTGCTTCATATAAGCCGCAATTTTCGCCGCCGCCTTCGCCGATGGTTGCGGCGCTTTGGCGACAATCGGCCAATAGAGCATCGGATAGAAAGCGAGTTCGTCCTTCGCGGGATCGATCGCGGCAGGCTCCGCCGGCGCAAAGGAGGTGCGCGCCGCCAGCGCCGCCGACAGGCCCTCAAGACCGGCGCGCGCGGTGTCATCGACCTGTCGATCGCCGGAGACGACATAGGCGAGCCGCGCCTTGAGCGCCGCTTCACGCGCCGTCGGATCATTGCCAGCTTGCGCAGAGTCATGCGGCAGAGCGACGAATATGATCCCCAGCGCACCGACCGCTGCGCCAAAACCGCGCCATCCGCGCTTACCAGAGAGCAAGGACGAAAGCAGCGTGTCGGCGATAAAGGCGACAAGCGCCAGCGCCAGTAATGGCGCACGGAAGTCGTAAATCCGGTTCGCCTGTAGCGATTGCGGGGTTTGGCCAGCGGTGGCAAAATCAAAAGGCGTCAGCGTCGCCGTCGCCGCCAGCGGTTGCACGGCGACGACTACATCGCCGGCGCCATAGAAACCCGGCGGATGCTCTGCGCGCGCCGGGCCTGTAAAGCCGGCGGCGATGGGCTGCGCCAATGGCGACGGATCGCCCAGCGCGCCGAAGCCGTCGAGCGTGCGTTGCGGTGCGAATGTTTGTGCGTCGCCTGTAATTGCAGCCTGTGTCGTATCGGCGTCGCCGGCGTCAGCGGCGGGCGCGGAAGACGCCGAGAGATCGAAGATACGTTTCAGCATATCGACGAACAGGCCAGAGATCGGCAGGTTCGACCAGCTTGTATCGGCGTTGACGTGAAACAGAACGATCATCCCCTTGCTGCGCCGTTCGGCGGTGACAAGCGGCGTGCCGTCATCCAGTCGCGCCCATGTTTTCGCCGCCAGTCCCGGATCGGGTTCGGCCAGCACCTGTCGCTGCACGCTGACGTCCTTGCTGGCGGGCAAGCCGGCGAAGGGACTTGTGGCGTCGAAATCGGCCAGCGCTTTCGGCGTCTCCCACGACATGGCGCCGCCCAGCACGCGGCCATTGCGACGCAGGCGAGTCGGCAGCAGCGTGTCGGCGGCGTTGGCGAGACGCGGTCCGGCGAAACGCACCAGTGTGCCGCCCTCTTCAACAAATTTTGTCAGCGCATCGAAACTGTCGCCGGGCGGCAGGCTGACATCGGCCAGCACGACAACATTGGGATGCTCGGCAAGCAGATCCAGCGTCGGCTCAACAGCGCCCGCTCGCGCCTGTCGCGTTTGCGCAAAGGGACCAAAGGCTTTTTCAAGATAATGCAGCGGCGACAACAGCGGCTGGGTCTCATCTGCCGCGCCGCCGATCAGCGCCACGCGTTTGACGGTGGATTGCGAGTCAAGCAGCGCAACGGCGCCGGCGCTGTTCTCGCCTTCAATGCGCAACAGGCTGGCGTCGTTGCGCACTTCAATCGGCAAATCGAAAGTCGCGGTTGCACGCAATTTGTCGCCGAAATCGACGGTGGCGCGTCCCAATGTCCGGCCTTTGCCGTCGTTGGCTAAAATCGTCGTTTGTGCTGGGCCGGCGACGGATGCGCGCAACACATCGACTGTGAGATTTTTGGCGTTGTTCAGGAGCGCGGCGAGCGCCAGTGCGGCATGATCGTCGGCTAAAGTCTCAACCTGTGCGCCGGCGGCGCGGGCGTTGATCAGGGCCTGCACAAAGACTTTATCGTCATCCTGCGCGAGACCGTCGCTGATCCAGATGATCCGCGCGCCGGAATGCGCTTTTACGAATTCCGTCACCTGTGCGGCCGCGGCGCGCCGGTCAGGCAGGAAAGGCTGTGGCCGTAGCGCACGCAGTTTCTGCTGCGCCTGTGCGGCGTCGGTCGTCTCCGGCGCGGCGCTGTCCGATACGGTTGTGATGGCGACAGATGCGCCGTTTCGCGCCGCTGTATCGAGCATGCCGCCCGCCGCGGCAAGCCGGCGATCCCATGTCGTCGCGGCGGACCAGCCGTCGTCGAGGACCAATAATGTCGGCGCAGCAATTGTCGCCAGCGGGCTTGAGGGACTCCATGCGGGTCCGGCCATGGCGAGGATCAATGCGGCTGTAAGCGCAAGACGCAAGGCCAGAAGCCACCATGGCGTTTTTGACGGCGTTTGTGCGTCAGCTTTCAACTCGCGCAGGATACGTGTCGGCGGAAAAAAGATTTCGCGTGGACGCGGCGGCGTCACCCGCAACAGCCAGTAAATCAATGGCAGCGTCAGAAGGCCAAGAAGCGCGGCGGGCGCGGCAAAGGCGAAGCCCATCAACGCCGCTCCTCGACACCCTGCAGGCTCATCGTCAGCGCCAGCGCCGCTTCGGCGGCCGAACGATCCGTATGATGCTGCAGGAAGGCGAAACCAGCGGCGCGCGCCGCAGCCGCAATCGCGCTTTTATGCGCGGCATAAAGTTGCGTATAGGCGGATTTTAGAGATTGCGCGTCGCCCGCGTGAAAGGCGGCGCCGCCATCCGTATCGAGAAACAGCGTTTCTCCCGCGAAGGGCAAGCTCTCTTCGCTGGGGTCAATCACCATCAGCAATGCGCCGCTGGCGCCGGCGGCGGCATAGCGTTTAAGCCGCGCCGCCAATTCATCCGGCGGGATAAG
>JALRFG010000107.1 GCA_023253795.1 Methylocystis sp. | reverse complement strand
GACTCGACCGTCGCCGACGAAATGCGGGCCGGCTATTTCTCCTTCGAGGGCAAGACCGTCCATGTCGTCGGCGACGACACGCCCTTCCGGCGTTTTGCGCCCTCGGTCGGCTGGCGCCGCACCCTCACCGGCTTTTCATGGCTGCGCCATCTGGGCGAGACGGATCGGTTGACGGCGCAACGGCTGGTCGACGCCTTTTTATCGACGCCGCTGACGCGCGACGATCCGGCGCAAGAGCCGGCCATCGTCGCGCGGCGACTTCTGTCGTTTCTCGCGCAATCGCCGCTGCTGCTCGACGAAGCCGACTCCGAATTCTACGAACGCTTCATGCTGGCGCTGGCGCAGCATGCGCGCCTGCTGTGGGTGGCGCTGAGCGCCGGCACAGCGCGCGGGACAGAGCGTGCGCTCTGCGCCATCGCGCTGGTGGAGTTCTCGGTCTGCGCCGACACCGGCCATGCCATCGCGCCGGAGGCGCGGCGTCTTTTGAGCGCGGAGCTGAAACGGCAAATCCTCGCCGACGGCGGCCATATCAGCCGCAACCCCCAGGCGCCGCTCGATCTGCTGCTTGATCTTCTGGCCCTGCGCCAGGTTTTCGCCGCCCGCGGCCTCAAGACGCCCGAAACCATGAAACGCGCCATTGCGCGCGCTCTACCGATGCTGCGGATGATGCAACATGGCGATGGCGCGCTGGCCTTGTTCAACGGCGCCGGCGCAACGGCTCGCGACCGCCTCGCCAATGTGTTGGCGCATGAGGAAACGCGCGGTCCCGCGCCCTTGCAGGCGCCGGAGACCGGCTATCAGCGGCTGGAGGCAAACGGCGCGCTGACGCTGATCGATGCCGGCGGCGCCCCGCCCGCCGAATTCGCCACCCACGCCCACGCGGGCTGCCTGTCGTTTGAATATTCGCGCGGGACGGAGCGGATTGTCGTGAACTGCGGCGCTCCCGGTCCGCATAATTCCGAGGCGCGGGAGGCCGCGCGCTCAACCGCCGCACATTCGACGCTGACCATTGGCGAAACCTCTTCAGCGCGCTTCGTCGAAGCGCCGCACGGCGCCAACGCCCGTCCGATCGAAGGGCCGGACAAGGTGACGGTCGAACGGCGCGCGCTCGAAAACGAAACGACCCTGCTTCTGTCGCATGACGGCTATGCGGCGACCTATGGTCTGGTGCACGCCCGCGAACTCACCCTCAGCCATGACGGCGCCATTCTTTCGGGACGCGACCGTCTGCTGACCGCCACCAGTGGCGCGACGAAGACGCCCGACGAATTCGGCCTGCGCTTTCATCTGCACCCGCAGGTCAAGGCGACGCCCGTCGCCGATGGAATCGAACTGACGCTCGGCGATGGGGCGCGGCTGCTATTTTCGGCCACCGGCGCCGAACCCCGCATCGCCGACAGCGTCTTTTACGCCCGCCCCGCCGGCGCCCGGACCGCGCCGCAGATTGTGCTCACCGGCGTGGCGACGTCCGGCGTCGATATTCAATGGTCGTTCCGGCCCGCTTCGGCGCCCGGCGCGGTTCCTCCCAACAAAAATCTGTGATAGCCGCGACGGCGTCTGTTTCGGAAACAAGGATGCACTGATGCCGGTCGATCAGCGAAAAATCGCGCGCGCGCTTCTCTCCGTGTCGGACAAAACCGGCCTGATCGACTTCGCCCGCGCGCTGGTCGCGCATGGCGTCGAACTGGTTTCGACCGGCGGCACGCGCAAGGCGCTGGCCGACGCCGGATTGCCGGTGCGCGACATCTCCGATCTCACCCAGTTTCCGGAGATGATGGACGGACGACTGAAGACGCTGCATCCGAAAGTGCATGGCGGCCTGCTGGCGATCCGCGAGAATCCCGAACATGAAGCGGCGATGCTGGCGCATGACATTCGCCCGATCGATCTGCTTGTGGTGAATCTCTACCCCTTCGAAGCGACGCTCGCCAAAGGCGCGCCCTATGAGGAATGCGTCGAGAACATCGACATTGGCGGTCCGGCGATGATCCGCGCGGCGTCGAAAAATCACGACGACGTGGCCGTGGTCGTCGATCCGGACGACTACGCCGCGCTCACTGCCGAGATGAACGATTCCGGCGGCGCGACGCGGCTGACGACGCGTCGGCGACTGGCGCAAAAAGCTTTCGCGCGCACCGCCGCCTATGACGCGGCGATCTCCAACTGGCTGGCGACGCAGATCGACGCGGCGACGCCGCCGGTGCGCGCCTTTGGCGGCCGTCTCGCCGGCGAAATGCGCTATGGCGAAAACCCGCATCAATCGGCGGGCTTTTATCGCATGGACGACGGGCGACCCGGCGTCGCCACCGCGCGACAGGCGCAGGGCAAACAACTCTCCTACAACAACATCAACGACACCGACGCCGCGTATGAATGCGTCGCTGAATTCGATCCGGCGCGCACGGCGGCGGTCACCATCGTCAAACACGCCAATCCCTGCGGCGTCGCCGAAGCTGCGACGCTTGTGGAGGCCTATCAAAAAGCGCTGCTTTGCGATCCGGTTTCGGCGTTCGGCGGCATCGTCGCGCTTAACCGCAAGCTCGACGCCGTAACAGCGCGCGAGATCGTGAAGATTTTCACTGAGGTGATCATCGCGCCCGACGCCGACGCCGAAGCCATCGAGATGATCGGCGCCAAAAAGAATTTACGGCTGCTGCTCGCCGGCTCCCTGCCTGATCCGCGCGCGCCGGGCCTCGCCTTTCGCAGCGTCGCCGGCGGCTTTCTGGCGCAATCGCGCGACAACGCCGTGATCGACGATCTTGATCTGACCGTCGTGACGCGCCGCGCGCCCGACGCGCGCGAACTGGCGGATCTGAAATTCGCCTGGCGTGTGGTGAAACATGTGAAGTCCAACGCCATCGTCTATGCGAAGGACGGCGCAACGGTCGGGATCGGCGCTGGACAGATGTCGCGCGTCGACAGCTCGCGCACCGCCGCCCATAAGGCGCAGGAGGCGGCGCAGGCCGCCGGCCTGCCGGAGAGCCTCGCCAGAGGGTCGGTCGTCGCCTCGGACGCCTTTTTCCCCTTCGCCGACGGCCTGCTCGCCGCCGCCGCAGCCGGCGCGACGGCCGTGATCCAGCCGGGCGGCTCGGTGAACGACGCCGATGTGATCGCCGCCGCCGACGCTCAGGGCCTCGCCATGGTCTTCACCGGTCTGCGGCATTTCCGCCACTGAACAGGCGACAAATAATAACGATAAATGGTTGCGCTCAAGCTTCCGGAATGTCAACCTGAGAGAGGTTGACCGGCCGGGCTTATGACGTCCGGCGCGTGATGTTTCCGGAGTCGATTGTGACAAATCGTTTCTCTCGTTTCTTCGCCGACCGTCGCGGCGCGGTCGCCATTCTTACAGCATTGGCCCTGATCCCCATGTTGCTGGCCACGGGCGGCGCCATCGATTTCGGCCGCATCATGGTGATGCGCAGCGAACTTCAGCAGGTGGTGGATTCGGCCGCGCTGGCGGCGATGGCGGCGGCGGCGAACGACGCTTCGGGATGGGACACCATCCACTCCTCGAGCATAGCAAAGCGCAAAGACGACACTTTGCTGTCGACTGTCGCGCAAAATTATATTGAGCAAAATTTCAACAAGAGCCAGGACCTTTCCGTCACCACCACAACCACGCCCGACTGGGTGAAGGGCACGATGACCGTCGCAGCCAAAACCTCGGTTCCGACCTTTCTGCTCGGTCTCGCCGGCATTTATTCAATCGATATCGGGGCGACGGCGACGGTCGGGCCGGCAGGTAAACTGCGCGAGATCGCCATCGTCTTCGACACAACCTTCTCGATGAACTTTCAGGGACGCAAGCAAGCCGCCATACAGGCGGCGAAGGATTTCATCCATAAGGTGATGAATAATCCCGACGGTTCGCCCAACCCCTATGTCCGCGTAGCGCTGGTGCCGTTCAACAATTACGTCAATGTCGGCGACAAGATCTTCTGGAGCCAAACCAAAATTGGCGTTTCGTGGCTGACCAGCACCGACGATATCATCAAAAAAACTGAAAAATCCTGCCACGACGCGAGCCAGAGAGAAATTCAAAAGTGCACGACTGTTTCCAAAACCTGCGCGCTCGATGGCGAGTCCTATGATTGCACCTCGCAGCAATGCGAAGGAACCGGTCAATATGAAGAGGTCAAGGCCGGCTGCACAGGCCCGACCACAACAACAATCTCCTGGAAAGGCTGCGTCGGCTCCAGAGACAACAGTTCGGACGAGAAAGATCTGGCTGACGAAAACAACAAGGTCCCGGCGGTGTTTTCGGTCGCTTGTCCTGCGACCCGCATTCTTTATCTCAACGGAAACGGGAATATATATTACAAGACCGAAAATTTTTATGAATGGAATTCAAACGCGGAACAAAATCTATACACGGCTCTGGATAGTCTGACCTTTGATCAGACGACCTATATCGCGCCAGGGCTGCTGTGGGGCTGGCGCGTTCTTTCTCCTGAAAAACCTGTCGCCGGATGGACCGGCACGGATGTCACCAAATCAGACACAGCTGGCCTTAAAAAATACGGTTCTGAGCGTCCTGGCTGGCCCTATGGCCAGGCGGACAAATACATTGTGCTGATGACCGACGGCTACAGCACCAAATCTGCTTCCTATGACGCCGAGGGCCGCCACGAGAAAACCGATCGCGTCGCCGCCAACGCCAAACTGAAAACCGTCTGCGAGAACATCAAGGCGAAAGGCATCAAGATTTTCACCATCGCCTTCATGATCAAGGATGGCGAGACGCAAGCGACGTTGACGAATTGCGCAAGCGACGACGCTAATTATTTCGAGGCCGGCAATGCCCACGCCCTCGCTGACGCTTTCCAAGCCATCGGCTCCAATCTAACGCGCCTACGGCTCGTCAAATGAACAGGACGCCAACATTCCCGGAGAAAACGCGCATGAGAAAAGCGCTCCTGCCCGGCGCAGCGCTGCTGATGCTGTCGTTACCCGCCGCCAACGCCGCAGAGGAAAGATGGAGCGTCGCCGAGGGTCCATCTGGCGATACGCGTGGCGTCTGGACGATGACATTGAACGGCGACGAAATGAGCGGCTGGGCCGAGATGTTCGATTCCGCCGGCGAGCCCGTGACCTATTTTGTCAGCGGAAAGCGGGAGAACGATGAATTCGTTCTGGAGCGTCAATCTCCCAGCAACGGGATAATGTGTGATTACAGGCTCAAAGGGACGGCATCTGAAAATAGCGAAGCGTCTAACGGCAGCTCTCAATGCGATGGCAAAAGCCAGATATGGATGGCGAAGAAACTGCGCGAGCCGGAACAAAACAGTGGCGGAGACCCGTCGCCGCCGGACATGTCGCAATAATTCGTGCGGGTCACCCCTCGCCCTGCGCCAGCAATTTTTGCTGATGATCGGTGATCAGCGCCTCAATGAGTTCGTCCATCTCGCCCTCCATCACCCGATCGAGTTTGTAGAGCGTCAGATTGATGCGATGATCGGTGACGCGGCCCTGCGGAAAATTATAGGTGCGGATGCGTTCCGAGCGGTCGCCTGAACCCACCTGCTGCTTGCGATCATCGGAGCGCTCGCGATCCAGCCGCTGGCGTTCGGCGTCGTAGAGCCGTGAACGTAGCACGCCCATCGCCTTGGCGCGGTTGCGATGCTGCGAACGTTCTTCCTGCATCATCACCACAATGCCGCTCGGCAAATGGGTGATGCGGATCGCCGACTCCGTTTTGTTGACATGCTGGCCGCCGGCGCCGCCGGCGCGCATGGTCTCGATCTGTAAATCCTTGTCGTCGATGTCGATATCGACCTCTTCCGCTTGCGGCAAAACCGCGACGGTGGCGGCGGAGGTGTGAATGCGCCCCTGCGTTTCAGTCGCGGGCACGCGCTGCACGCGATGCACGCCGGATTCGAATTTCAGCCGGCCATAAACGCCGCGTCCAACGATTTCGGCGACGATTTCCTTATAGCCGCCGAGCGCGCCGGGACTTTCCGATACGAGTTCGACGCGCCAGCCCTGAAGCGCCGCATATTTCTGATAGGCGCGAAACAAATCGCCGGCGAAGAGCGCCGCCTCGTCGCCGCCGGTGCCGGCGCGCACTTCGAGAATGACGCCTTTTTCGTCGGCTTCATCTTTCGGCAATAGCGCCAGTCGCAGCGCCTGTTCGGTCGCAGCAAGTTTTTCCTGCGCCGGAGCGACCTCAGCTTCGGCCAACGCGCGCATCTCGGCGTCGAGCGCGGGATCGGCGGCGAGCGCGGCAAGATCGTCGACCTCACGTTGCGCGCCGCGCCAGGCGATGATCGCCGCTACGACATCATCAAGCGTTGCGCGTTCGCGCGACAGCGCGACAAACGTCTGCCCATCGGCGCCCGAGGAGAGTTTCTCGCCGAGCTCGTCGTAACGACGCAAAATGAGATCAAGCTTGTCTTGTGCGAACATTTTGAACCGGGCGGCAAGAAATAAACGGGAAGGAAAGGCGGGAAGAACAGACGAGAGGCAAGCGCGATCGTGTCGCTACAGGGCGATGTCGCGCGACAGCGCATAATCGCGCAGCTGCTCGCGCAGCGACGGCGTTCCATCGTCGTCAGCGAGCAGGGTCGCAAGAAAAACCTGAACTTCGTCGAGATCGAGATCGAGGATCATCGATTTCACCGGGCCGATGGCGGAAGGCGACATCGACAGCGAACGATAGCCCAGCGCCAGCAGCGCCAGCGCCTCCAGCGGTCGGCCGCCCATCTCGCCGCAGAGCGTCACCGGCGTATTGGCGCGCTTGCCGGCGTCGGCGACGCGCTCCAGGGCGCGCAGCACCGGTGGCGAGAGATTGTCGTAGCGTTTCGAAACGCGCGTGTTG
>JALRFG010000106.1 GCA_023253795.1 Methylocystis sp. | reverse complement strand
CAGCGCGCCCTCTTTGCCCTCGGTCTTCGCGAGTTTCTTTTCGAGATCGGGGATCACGCCATAGGTCAGTTCGCCGGCGCGCTGAAACTCGCCGCGTCGCTGCGCCTGCGCCAGTTCGTTGCGCGCCGTCTCCAGCTGCTCTTTCAGCTTCTGGGCGCTGCCAAGCTTGTCTTTCTCGGCGCGCCAGCGCGCGGTGAGCGCAGCGGATTTCTCTTCCAGATCGGCGAGTTCGCCTTCAAGCTTATTCAGCCGATCTTTCGAGGCCGCGTCGGTTTCCTTTTTCAGCGCTTCCTGCTCGATCTTGAGCTGGATGATGCGCCGATCGAATTCGTCGAGCTCTTCCGGCTTGGAGTCGATCTGCATGCGCAGACGCGACGACGCCTCATCGACAAGATCGATGGCCTTATCGGGCAAAAAACGGTCGGCGATATAGCGGTTCGACAGCGTGGCCGCCGCAACGATAGCGGAGTCGGAAATCCGCACGCCATGATGCAGTTCGTATTTTTCCTTCAACCCGCGCAGGATCGAGACGGTGTCTTCGACCGTGGGCTCCTCCACGAACACCGGCTGGAAACGCCGCGCCAGCGCCGCATCCTTTTCGACATGCTTGCGATATTCGTCGAGCGTGGTGGCGCCGACGCAATGCAATTCGCCGCGCGCCAGCGCCGGCTTCAGCAGATTAGAGGCGTCCATCGCGCCATCGGTCTTGCCGGCGCCGACCAGCGTGTGCATCTCGTCGATGAACAGGATGATGTCGCCTTCCGCCGCCGTCACCTCATTGAGCACGGCCTTCAGACGCTCCTCGAATTCGCCGCGATATTTCGCACCGGCAATCAAGGCGCCCATATCGAGCGACAACAGATGTTTGTTTTTCAACCCTTCGGGCACATCGCCATTGACAATACGCAAAGCGAGACCTTCGGCAATCGCCGTTTTCCCGACACCCGGCTCACCGATCAAAACAGGATTGTTTTTCGTTCGACGCGACAGCACCTGAATGGTGCGGCGGATTTCCTCGTCTCGGCCAATCACCGGATCAAGCTTGCCCTCGCGCGCCGCCTCGGTGAGATCGCGCGCATATTTCTTCAGCGCGTCATAAGCGTTTTCGGCCGAGGCGGAATCCGCCGTACGACCTTTGCGCAACTCCTCGATGGCGCCGTTCAGCCCCTGCGGCGTCACGCCCGCGTCATGCAGAATGCGCGCCGCTTCGGTCTCTTTTTCCAGCGCGATGGCGAGCAGCAGCCGTTCGACCGTGACATAGGAGTCGCCGGCCTTCTGGGCGATCTTGCCGGCATTGTCGAAAATGCGGGCCAGCGCCGGCGCCATATAGACCTGTCCGGCGCCCGAGCCGCTCACTTTCGGCAGCTTGACCAGCGCCGCCTCGGTCTTCGCCAGCGCTTCGCGCGAGCGCCCACCGGCGCGGTCGATAAGGCCGGCGGCGAGACCCTGCTCGTCATCCAGCAGCACTTTCAGCAGATGTTCGGGCGAAAACTGGGGGTTACCCTCGCGCATGGCGAGTGACTGCGCCGACTGCACGAAACCGCGCGCACGTTCGGTATATTTTTCAAAATCCATAATATTCCCTCTCGACCTTGGGACGGCCCCTCAGGCGGCGCGCCCCGCGTCAGTATTTTCTGGCCCCATAAGGCGACCATTCTGACCTGATATGGGAATGGTTTTGCAGGATAAAAGGGGCGCCCCGACCTCATGGCGGAGCCATGAGCACTGGGACGTCAGACGCGTCGCCAGAGCCCTCCGGACGCGCTCTTGCCGTCAGCCATAACGGAATGGCTCGCACCGGAGATCCGGACCGGAGCCCCTGTGAGGGCTAGCCCTTTGCGGGTCGGGATTTACACTCGAAAGAATTGATCGCGATAGTTGGCAAGGCTGCGCCAAGCCGGTTTTTGAGGAAATATTTCACGACCACGCCATGCTCAACGTAATTGGGCATCATCTCACAGACGCGATCCTGCAATTGAGCCGAGAGCTGCTTGAGTCTGGATGGATTGGTCGCAAGATCTCGCGCCTGTTCATCGTCGACGATTGTGTAGAAATAATTGAATATGTTTCCGGGGCCAGCGCTTGTTCGATCCAGTTGAACCCCGTCGCTCACCATTTCCGGCAGCGTTTTATTCATCGTGACGGCGTCCAGCGCCAAATCGACGACAGACGGCTTTGCGGACAAGTCACGCGGCAGATTCTGAAAATATCGGCCGACCATGAAGGCAGCAAACAACCCCGCGACGCCAACCGCAGCAAAAACGACAAGTTTCGACACAGAGCGCTTCACCATCATTGGCCTCGGTTCAACCCCTATCCGCCCGCGCATTTGGTTAGCGCGCATCAAAATCATTATGAGCCGCAGACCGCCGCCGTGAAAGACAAAACAGAAAAAACATAAAAATCAATCCAAAGCGGCTGCCGCCGCCATCCTCCACGCCGGGCCGAAATCGGCGCGCGTCTTGCTCCCGGAATACTCACGGGCGTAGTCCCAGTGACGACGGGAAAGCGGAGATCATCCCGACGGCGATGGGCCTGAACGGCCGTGAAGGGGATGCTGAACGCCCCTTCATGCTATATTAACCTCTTGCAATCACGAAGAAAACCGGCATTATCGCCATTCATCGGCTCCGCCGGACGCTTGCAAAACGCGGGGCAAGAGCTCAGGAATGGCGCGGATGCCAGCAGGTGAACCCGTCATGCGTTTTAAATATTGTTTATTAGCCATTTTCCTTGCCGGATGCGCGTCACCGACAGCGATTGTGTTCAAGGATTATAAACTGGTCGGCGAAGGCAATTCTGTCGGCAATCGCTTTTCTTTTAACGTCATCAACCGCTACAACACGTCGCTGACCTGTTCAGGCGAGTATAATTTTGCCGCTTTGGAAAAAGAGTTCACTTTCCCCGTATCCTGCTCCGACCATCGCACCGGCACAGTGAAAGCAAGGCGCACGACCGATAGCATCCGGAGTGAGGGGCAAGTCGTGGGAGAGATCACGCTTTCGGATGGGATGCGTGGTCTTTTCGTGATGGGACGAGATGCAAGTTCGATTCAGTCTTCATCGCTGCTTTATGAAAAGATCGTCAATAAAAAGACGCCGGACAAAGTTCTGGAACAATCCGACAAATGAATGAAACGATCGGGACCGTCGCGCGATCAAAGAAAATCACCCGGTAGGTTTTAGATCCTCCCAAAACGGCTGAGTGAGAATAAGGCGATAAAGAATGATGAAATGGATTAATTTTAAAACGGTAAGCATTTTTTTGTTTATCGCGCTCGCCGCTGTTGGAGGCTGGGCCTATCTTTATCAAACGCTGCCGGGCGGCGTCTGGCATCGCAATCGCCTGACGGGCGCGACCTGCTACATAACGGTTCATTGCTGGATGAAGGGCAAGGACCCGTTTGGCAAGGGACTTAAATTGCCAAACGACCCGTTTGGAGACGTCGCCCCCTGAATGACGCAGGACGAGTTAAGCAATCATCATTCAGCGCGGCCCTGGCCGCAAGACCGCCGCATACAAAACCCGCCAAAGATTTGACCGACGACGCCTAAGAACCGGCGCCGGCGCGCGACCATGCGCAGGTTAAAGGGTTCTTAAGAAACGGCGCGTATATGTCAAAAAAGATGACATGACGCTTTTTGGCCACACTCAAAAGCGCCGTTGTTATTCAAAGACTTAAAAAGAGCGCCGCACACCAGAGGCTCATTCCGGCCATGCGTCGCGCTCGCAATCAACGGATCGAATGATGTCTAACGAGATATCCATACAAGACGCTCTCGCCCGTCTTGAGGCAGGCAAATTCTCCTTCCAGATGTCGGATTGCATCAGCAATCACATCGCCGCCCAAACACAAAAGATCGCAGAATTGGGTGCCCGTACGGATCAGGCAGGAGTCGACATTATGAAGCGTGATCTGAGAATCCATGTGCTGGAAAAAGAAGTCGCCGCTCTCAATGGCATGCTGCTCAAAGCCATCCGCAGCAACGCTCTCATCCATGAGGGCATTGAGGCCGCAAAATCAGCAAAAGAAAATTTCTTGCGCATCGCCATGCCGCATATGATGCACATGACTACGGAAGCGAAGGTCAAATTTGCCGCCTTCTACGAGAAGATGACGCGCATGATCGAAGAAGGCTGGAAAGACGCCCCGCCCCAAATCAAGGAATTCAAGCAGCTGCTCGAAAAAATGACGAATGATCTCTACAGCAAGATCAAGGCTACGGCGTAAACAACCGTCTATCCGTAAAAGAAAAACCCCGGCGCGAAATCGCCGGGGTTTTTCTTTGTAAAACGCCTCGCGCTTCGTCAGATCTGGAAAGCAATAAGGGCCTTATTAAAAGGCTCCGCGTGCGACGTGCGCAAGGCTTTATCGGCGCATGCCCGACGCCAGAAACAAAAAGGCGACTCCGAAGAGTCGCCTTTTTTACAAGATATTTTGTATCACAGCGCTGAAGATTTCAGACCAGCCTTGGCTTCCGCCTTGGCGAGGCGGTCCGACGCCTTTTCCCAGGCGGTGACGGCGCGAGTTAGAACCTTGTGCGCGGCCTCAACCTTCTTCCTGGCGACCGCAACCGCCTTGTTGGCGCTCGCAAGCGAATTAGCGCGCTTTTTGGCGGGGGCTTTCTTTGCAGAAGCCTTACGGCCTGCTTTTTTCACAGTCGTCTTGCGGGACGCTTTTTTGGTTGCGACTTTTTTGGTTGCGGCTTTTTTGACGGCGGCCTTTTTAGCGATGCGAGCCATTCATTCCTCTCATGCATTCATAGGTCAATGAACACGTTGCTCCGCCTATTTTATCGTAATGTCAATTGTCGCAGCGTCTGAGCCTCTCGTGTTCCAGACCCCGATCGGTTCATGGCTCACGTCGGATACCAATGCGCACATCCTTTTTCGATTGCGGAGGAGCCGTCAGAAATTCTGCCGACTCATCGCTGACAAGAGATCAGGGATCGTGACGATGACCCGAGCGACCGAGCTGGAACATTTCCTACTGCAAATCTTACCAGCCTTCATCCCATTCATGATGATGGCGACGATGTCCGGCATATCCATAGCCATAACCATAGCCCGGTCCGCCGCCATATCGATAAGCCGGCCGCCCGCCATAGCCATAGGGTCTTCCGCCATATCCGTCGGGGCCATAGCCGCCGCCATAAGCGGGGCCGCCGCCGTAGCCCGGAGGATAGCCGCCTGGCATGGAAGCGCGTTGCGGGCCAACATTCGGCGAGACGCCCTGATAGCCATTCCTGTCAAAATAGGCCGTCGCCGCACGGTTTTGTACGACGGCGCCGCCATACTGGCCATTCCTGTCGACGAAAACCGTTGTTGCGCCGTTCCGGACCGCCATACCGAGATATTCGCCGTTTGGCGCAATAACGGGGGCTGTCTGGGCGAGAGCCTGACCCGAGATCAGGAGCGATATGACGACGACTGCGTATTTCATGGCGACCTCCACAGACGACACATTGATCGTCATGTGCGATTCATACGCGTCTCTTCCTGAACGGCGGCTGACGCCACATTACAGGAAGATGAACAATCAACGGCTGGCCAGCAAAACCTGCTTCGCCTCGTCATGCCGCGATCCGGCGTTTGTCAGCCCATTCCGGGCGCAATCGCGTCGATGCTCATTGTATTGGCGCTGGTGGAGCATATCTCAACGGCGGCGGCTGCGGAGCGGAACCCCCGGCCTGCTAAGAGGGTCGCCTGGGCGTGTCCAGCCAGGCGGCCCTCACTATTTACCGAGCGAACGTGTTACTCTGACGATCAGGGTTGGCCGGGCGGCGGCTTACAACAACCATCGCGATCCCTGACGATCTGAACCCCCATAGACGGCAAGAAAGACAAAGGCTGGAAGAATGACGCGTATGCTGCACGTTTCACTCGCCCTCGCAGCGCTGGCCGCGCCGCCGGCCTATGCCGCTTCAAAAACAAAAGAAGCGATTGACGCGCTGGCGACCATCATCGCCGTCGAACAGGTTGCGTCGGCGACCTGCCCCGGGATTGGCGTCAATCAGGCCGCACACACGCAATATCTGCAGGACATAAATCCGGAAAAATCTCCGGCTTTTGGCCCCAAAGATAATAAGGATGTCGACGTCGCCGTCGAGAAGCATGTGAAAGAATTACGGGCCGACATTGAGAAGCTTGGCGCAAAGAATTGGTGCGCGTCGAGCCTTGAGCTTTTTGGCGCCAAAGGCTTCGCTTACCCCATTCTTGAAACGAAGCCGGCCAATACGCCCAAGCCGTAAACACTCGCTTTTATGAAACAAGCGCGTCTGGTCAGCGGCTTAAAAATCCGGACGCGCCACTCTCTACGCGGCGGTAAACCGCGACCTAGTCTTGCTGGTCCCAATCAATCTCTTCGCCGGCAAGCAAGCGCTGGGCGATCGATTCAATGATCGCCGCTTCGCGCAGGATCTTTTCCGCTTCCGTCAGCTCCATCGCATCCACGCTCACGATGTCGAATCTCGCCGGCTTTTGCTGTTGCTGAAAAATGATGGGCGCGAAATTATCGTTCAGCGCGTAATACATAGCCCCGGTCCTGCTGCATGACGAAATCGCCTGCTTCAGCAGTATGGGGCGCGCGCTTAAAAAGATCTTAATGGCCGCATGACGGCGAGTCAGGGCGGATGCGGATGCAGACAGATCCGGCGATGTGCGCCGTCGCACATCGTTCTGATCTCCCGCCCGCTATCGTCCAATCATCGAAACGCAGTCAAGAAATCGGGCTGTCTTTCTTTCTGGATGTCCAACTTGTGAGACTTGCCGCTGGTCGAAAGACCGGCGGTTTTTTCTTTTGGCGTCGCCGCTTCAAAGCATCCTCACCGCCTGTGCGCCCCCACACATGATCCCGGATCGATCCCGGCTATCTTCCCCTC
>JALRFG010000105.1 GCA_023253795.1 Methylocystis sp. | reverse complement strand
GGAGATCATTGGCGCGGCGCCGACAGGGCTGCTGTATCGCGATGGCGATGTCGTCATCAGCGAGAGCGATGGCGCGGTGCGCGAGCGCGCCAAGCTTTCCTATGTCGGCGTGGTCTCGATTGCGCTGGCCGTCAATCGCAACGGCGAGATGGTCGGCGATCCCGATGTCGTTTTCGCCGGCGTGCCGAAGCGCGGCAAATTCGGCGAGGACATGGCCGAGCTGATCGACGAGACGTTGTTTTCGACCTTCGAGGGCATGCCGCGCGGTCGGCGTCGCGACGCCAATACGCTTTCGACCGCCATTGAGCGCGCCGTGCGCGGCGCGGTCTATGGCGTCTGGGGCAAGAAGCCCCTCGTGCATGTGATGGTAGTGGCCGTCTGACGCTCCGCCGCGCGCATTCTCGAATCGGCGCGAAGGGGTTAGACTTTCGAAATAATGCGCACGAAGCCCGGCTTTTACGAATTTTTTGCTGGCGGCGGCATGGCCCGCGCCGGCCTCGGGCCGGGCTGGCGTTGTCTTTTCGCCAATGATTTCGATCGCAAGAAAGCCGAGACCTATCGCGCCAACTGGGGCGACGACGCGCTGCATGTCGGCGATGTCGGCGCGGTGACGACGGCGCAGCTTCCCGGCGTCGCCGATCTCGTCTGGGGCTCTTTTCCCTGTCAGGATTTGTCTCTGGCTGGCGCCGGCGCCGGTCTGCGTGGCGAACGCTCGGGGAGCTTCTGGCCGTTCTGGTCGCTGATCAAGACGCTGCGCGCCGAGGGCCGGGCGCCGAAGACGATTGTGCTGGAGAATGTCTGCGGCGCGCTCACTTCGCATGGCGGCAAGGATTTTACCGCTCTGTGCAAGGCGTTGGCGGAAGGCGGCTATCTCTTCGGCGCATTGGTGATCGATGCGGCGTTGTTTCTGCCGCAGTCGCGTCCGCGCCTGTTCATCATCGCCGTGCGCGCCGACATCGCCATACCCGCCGCGCTCGCGGGGCAGGGTGGCGAAGCGCCGTTTCATACGCGCGCACTGATGACGGCGCATGAGAATTTGCCAAAGGCTCTGAAACAAAATTGGCTGTGGTGGCGCTTGCCGGCGCCGCCGCTGCGCAACACGACATTGCTCGGTGTGATTGAAGATGCGCCGCGCGATGTCGTCTGGCACAGCGCCGCCGAGACCAAAACGCTGCTCAATATGATGAGCGCGGTTAATCTCGCACGGATCGAAAAGGCGAAGCGTTCCGGCCGCAAAATGGTCGGGACGCTCTATCGTCGCACGCGTTATGTGAATGGCGAGAAGATGCAGCGCGCCGAAGCGCGTTTCGATGATCTCGCCGGTTGCCTGCGCACGCCGGCCGGCGGTTCCAGCCGGCAATTTGTGCTGGTGATCGATCAGGGCAAGGTGCGTTCAAGACTGATGTCGGCGCGTGAAACGGCGCGTCTGATGGGCCTGCCGGATGATTACAGGCTGCCGGAGAAATATAACGAGGCCTATCATCTGACCGGCGACGGCGTCGTCGCGCCTGTCGTGGGTTACGTTGCAACGCATCTGCTGACGCCGCTGCGCGTGGCGACAGGCCTATGCGTCGCCGCATAAAAGAAACTTCCGAACAACGCTCGGCCATCATGCGCGCGGTGAAATCGCGCGACACCTCGCCAGAGCTCGCCGTGCGCGCGTTGCTGCGTCGTTTTGCGCCGGGCTATCGCCTGCATCGGCGCGACATTCCCGGCACGCCCGATATCGCGTTCATCGGCCGCAAGCGCGCGATTTTTGTTCATGGCTGTTTCTGGCACGGACATGATTGCGCGCGCGGCGCGCGGACGCCGAAAGCAAACGCCGACTATTGGCGCGCCAAGATCGCCCGCAATGTCGCGCGTGATGCGCAGCATCAAGCGGCGCTCACCGCGCAGGGTTGGCGTGTGTTTATTGTCTGGGAATGCGCGTTGAAGGATCGCGCCGCGCTGGAGCAAAAGCTCCGCGATTTTCTGGGTTGATCGCCCCTCATCCGTCCCCGCTTCGCGGGGCCACCTTCTCCCGCAAGGGGAGAAGGGAAAGCGGCTATGCTGATCGTTATTCCCCTCTCCCTTGACGGGAGAGGGTGGCGCGAAGCGCCGGGTGAGGGTGTGAGGGGTTAGTCTTTCGCGCGCTCGACATAGGCGCCGTCTTCCGTCTGGATCACGACGCGGGTGCCGGTCTGGATATGCGGCGGCACCATCACGCGCGCGCCATTCGAGACTTTCGCCGGCTTGTAGGAAGAAGAAGCGGTCTGGCCCTTCACCACCGGCTCGGTCTCGACAATCTCCAGTGTCACGCGCGGCGGCAGCTGGATGGCGACCGGAACGCCGTTAAACATCGAGAGAATGCAGACCATGTTTTCCTGCAGCCACTGAGCCTGATCGCCCAGCACGTCGCCGGAAACCGGGACCTGCTCGAAGCTCTGCTGGTTCATGAAATGATGGCCGTCGTCGTCGCTGTAGAGATAGGTGTAATCCATATCCTCGACGAAGGCGCGCTCAACCTGCTCGGTCGTCTTGTAGCGGTCGGAGACCTTCACCCCGTCGGACAGACGGCGCATGTCGATCTGGGTCGTCGGCGTGCCCTTGCCGGGGAAAAAGCTTTCGGCGGTCAGCACGACGTAGAGCTGGCCGTCCTCGCGCTCAATAATGTTGCCCTTGCGGATCGAGCTGGCGATGACTTTCACAGGTTGCTTCCTTCTGGCCGGGCGATCCGGCGAACGTTCATTGCCGGCGCGGGCCGGGCTGTCTATGAACGGGGGTAAGATCATATTTCGCGCGCGCCGGCAAATCCGGCCCGCAGGAGGGCCGCATGACGCGCGCGTCGCCCTGGTGGGCGCCTGATGTTTACGCTGATCGACGGCCTTTTCTCAAGGCGCGCAGCCGCATAACCGCCGCTGTCCGGCGTTTTTTCGAGGCTGAGGGCTTCGATGAGGTCGAAACCTCGGCGCTTCAGGTCTCGGGAGGCAATGAAACGCATCTTTCCGCCTTCGCCAGCGATCTGATCGGGGCGGATGGCGCGCGCAGCCGCCTCTATCTCCACACCTCGCCGGAATTCGCCTGCAAGAAGCTGCTGGCGGCGGGCGAGACACGTATTTTCACGCTGGCGCGCGCCTTCCGCAATCGCGAGCGCTCGGCCCTCCATCACCCCGAATTCACCATGCTGGAGTGGTATCGCGCCGGCGAACCCACTCTGCGGACCATGGAGGATTGCGCCGGCCTGCTGGTCGAGGCGGCGCGTGCGACCGGCGCGACGGATTTCGTCTGGCGTGGACGGCTGTGCGATCCCTTCGCCGAGCCGGAGCCCTTGAGCCTCTGCGCCGCTTTTGCGCGCCACGCCGGGATTGATCTGGAGCCCTTGCTCGATGATCGCGACGGTCTCGCCCGCGCCGCTGAGGCCTTGGGGCTGCGCGTTGTCGCCGACGACACATGGTCGGACCTGTTCAGCAAAATTCTTTCCGAAAAGATCGAGACGCAGCTTGGCTACGGCCGGCCGACTCTGCTGTGCGATTATCCGGTGAGCGAAGCGGCGCTGGCGCGGGTCAATCCCGACGATCCGCGTTTCGCCGATCGTTTCGAGCTCTATGTATGCGGCGTCGAACTCGCCAACGGCTTTGGCGAACTCACTGATCCAGACGAGCAGCGCCGGCGTCTTGACGCGCAGATGGTGGAGAAGGCGCGGCTTTATGGCGAGCGCTATCCGGTCGATGAGGATTTTCTCGCCGCGCTTGCCATCATGCCGGCGGCGAGCGGCGTTGCGCTTGGCCTTGATCGTCTGGTGATGCTTGCGACTGGCGCCGAACGTATCGAACAGGTGTTGTGGACGCCGGTCGCCGAACAGGGAACGCCGCTTTAACCGGCGCGTCGTTCGATCTCTTCCATATCTTCGTCGGAGAGGCCGAAGTGATGGCCGATCTCATGCACCAGCACATGCGTGACGACAGCGCGCAAACTGTCTTCGCTATCGGCCCAGTAATCAATCATCGGGCGACGATAGAGCCAAATCATATTGGGTTCGTCGCCGGTCTGGGCGAGATGTTCGCCCTGCGCGAGACCGCGACCGCGAAACAGTCCGAGCAGATCAAACTCGGTGTCGCAGTCCATGTCTGCGAGCGTCTCCATGTCGGGGAAGTCCTCGACAAGGATCACCAGACCTTCGCATAATTGACGAAACTGTTCCGGCAATGCCGCATAGGCGTCATCGGCGAGACGCTCGATGTCATCGAGCGTCGGCGCGATGCGATTGGACCAGTCGTCCGCGTTCTGCGTCAACGCCAGTGACGCACGTCGACGAAATGACCAGCGACCGCCGCCGCCGCCGCCATCGCCGGCGACACCAAATGCGTGCGGCCCTTCAAGCCCTGACGACCTTCGAAGTTACGGTTCGATGTCGAAGCGCAACGTTCGCCCGGCGCCAGACGATCCGGATTCATCGCCAGACACATCGAGCAGCCCGGTTCACGCCATTCGAAACCGGCGGCGACAAAGATCTTGTCGAGGCCTTCGGCTTCGGCCTGTTCCTTCACAAGACCTGAACCCGGCACAACCATGGCGTTGACGCGCGGATGAACCTTCTTGCCTTCGATGGTTTTCGCCGCTGCGCGCAGATCTTCGATGCGGCCATTGGTGCAGGAGCCGATGAAGACGCGGTCGATCTCGATGTCTGTGAGCTTCTCGCCGCCCTTAAGGCCCATATAGTCGAGCGCGCGTTCAACCGCGGCGCGCTTTTGCGGCGTCTTGGCGGAATCAGGCGTCGGCACGGTCCCGTCGATGCGCGCAACGTCTTCGGGCGAGGTGCCCCAGGTAACGATGGGCGGCAGATTGGCGGCGTCGAGTTTGATCACCTTGTCGAAATGCGCGCCTTCGTCGGTGAAGAGCGTCTTCCAGTAAGCGCAGGCGGCGTCGAAAGCTTCGCCCTTCGGTCCCTTGGGGCGATCCTTGAGATAGGCGAAGGTCTTTTCGTCCGGCGCAATCAGACCGGCGCGGGCGCCGCCCTCGATCGACATGTTGCAGACCGTCATGCGGCCTTCCATGGACAAATCGCGGATCGCTTCGCCCGCGTATTCGATCACATAGCCGGTGCCGCCGGCGGTGCCGATTTCACCGATGATGGCGAGGATGATGTCTTTCGCGGTGGCGCCGTCGGCGAGTTTGCCGTCGACCTGCACCAGCATGTTTTTGGCTTTCTTCTGGATCAGCGTCTGGGTGGCGAGCACATGCTCGACTTCCGACGTGCCGATGCCATGCGCGAGCGCGCCAAAGGCGCCATGCGTCGAGGTGTGGCTGTCGCCGCAAACAATGGTCATGCCGGGCAGCGTGAAGCCCTGCTCGGGACCAACGATATGCACGACGCCCTGACGCTTGTCGTGCTCGTCGTAATATTCGACGCCAAAGTCTTTGGCGTTGATCGCGAGTTGTTCGACCTGCGCCTTGCTCTCCGGATCTTCGATTGGCTTGGAGCGATCGGTCGTCGGCACATTGTGATCGACGACGGCGAGCGTGCGCTGTGGCGCGCGCACCTTGCGGCCGCCCATGCGCAGTCCCTCGAAGGCCTGCGGGCTCGTCACCTCATGCACGAGGTGGCGGTCGATATAGAGCAGGCAGGAGCCGTCGTCCTGACGATCGACGACGTGGTCGTCGAAGATCTTGTCATAGAGAGTGCGGGGCGCGGACGATTGAGCGGACATGGACTGTTTCCCTGCGCTTATGGAAGCGTGAAGCGATGTGTCTTGAATTGAGGGTCTTCTACCCGTATCGCAAGCCGCATGGAAGAGAGTTTGCGTCCCGGTCGCGCGAGTTCGCGCTTATGAGCGCGTCGCCGGTTTTGCCGGCCGCGCTTTCGGCGGCGCTTTCGGCGCGGCTGGATGGTCGTGGGCGTCAGGAGCTGAAAACCCGCGCCCAGCGCCTTTCCGAGGCCTATCGCGCCCGTCAGCCGACCGCCGGGACCATCCGCGACGAGGCCGACGCCCTCGCTTACGCGCTGACCCGTCTGCCCGCGACCTATGCGGCGACGATCGCCGTTCTCGGCCGTCTGCGCGACGAACAGCCTGACTTTATGCCCGCGCGCCTGCTCGACGCGGGCAGCGGCACGGGCGCCGCCGCCTGGGCCGCCAGCGCCGTCTGGCCGGAACTGGCCCAGATCACCATGCTCGACCGCAGCCAGGCCTTTCTCACGCTCGCCCGGGCCCTCGCCGCCGACAGCGGCGTCGCCGCCCTTGAGACGACGGATTTTGTCGACGCCGACCTGACCCGTCCGCCGTCCGCTCTAGCCGAGGCCGATCTTGTCGTCGCCGCCTACGCCCTGACCGAACTGGCCGAGACCACGCTTCCGGCGACGGTCGCAGCCCTGTGGAAGAAAACGACGCCAGCCGGGGGGCTGGTCCTCATCGAGCCGGGCACGCCGCGCGATCACGCCCGGCTGATGGCCGTCCGCGAGCGGCTGATCGCGCTCGGCGCGCGGATCGTCGCGCCTTGTCCGCATCAGGCCGCCTGTCCGATGACCGGCGACGACTGGTGCCATTTCTCGGTTCGGCTGCCGCGCTCACGTGACCATATGTTTCTGAAAGAGGGCGTGGTCCCATTCGAGGATGAGAAGTTCTCCTATCTGGTCGCCAGACGGGCGGGCGCGCCGGCGGCGGGGCGGATCATCGCCCCCACACGGCTCGCCAAACCCGGCGTCACCGCACGGCTGTGCGGGCCGGCCGGAATAAACGAGACATTCACGCCGCGCCGCGATAAGCCAGCCTTTGACATGATGCGCAGAAAGGACTGGGGCGACGCCGTCGCGCCGTCGTCTGCGCCTTCCGGGGAAAATCAATGACCAGCCGTCCGAGGGTCGCGCCCTATCTCACCGTCAGCCCGGCCGCCGGCGCCATCGCTTTTTATGCGGCGGTTTTCGGCGCCCA
>JALRFG010000104.1 GCA_023253795.1 Methylocystis sp. | reverse complement strand
CTATCGTCCGCAGTTCTACTTCCGCACGACGGACGTGACGGGCGTGGTTGAGCTTCCTGAGGGCGTGGAGATGGTGATGCCGGGCGACAACATCGCCATGACGGTGACGCTGATCGTTCCGATCGCGATGGAAGAGAAGCTCCGCTTCGCCATCCGCGAAGGCGGCCGCACCGTCGGCGCCGGCGTCGTCGCGTCGATCATAGAATAATCGACCGGCGGCGGCGAAAAGCGCCGACGGATTAAAGGAATAAGGCAAGTGCGTTCACACGCACTTGCTTGCGGCGCCGGCGTCGTCGCGTCGATCATTGAGTAATTGATAAACGGCGGCGGTAATGCGGCCGGACGATAAAAAGAAAAAGCGTGGGAGTTCCCGCGCTTTTTTATTTCCGCTCTGTAACAACAGATTCAGGCGGCGATATTTTCCTGAATTTCCTCGATCAGGGTCGAACGATGCTCGTCAAGGCTGACGGGTTCAACCGGCTGAGCCGAAAAATTTGTCGCCTCAAGAGCGGCGGCGACAGCCGAAATGCCGATCTCGCGATACAGGCGCGCCAAGAGGTCATGCGGATGTCCGCCGGACTGCTCCTGATTGAAATCTACGGAAAATTGATCCGACATGGTTACGCTCGCCAGACTCGATTGGGACGACGAAATGTCTCCCGGTTCCCGAAAAATGCCCTATTCACGTTAACGATTCTATAATAAGCGGCGAGAAGGTCGCGCTCCGCTGCTTTGGGCGCAGCTACCTGAAGGCTTTGATCCATGCGCCGACAACTTCCTCAAGAGCCCTGGTCGCAAGCGGCCCTGTGGAGCCGACATGTCGCCCTTTTCGCGGCGACGGTTGCTGCGCTGGCGGTGGGGCTGGCGCGGCTGCGGGTGATCGATCCGGCTTCCGCGCTGGCGTCTCTGGGCGCGGCGGTGGGTCTGGCGCTGGTGGCTTTGCTGTTGTTCGCCACAGCCAGTTTTATCATCTGGCAAACCGGACGCCGGGGCATGGGCGTCGCGACGCTGGCGGCTTTCATCGCCCTGCTGACGCTGGCGTGGCCGGCCTATTTGGCGTTTGAGGCGCTGAGCCTGCCGACGCTCTCCGATATCGTGACAGATATTGACGATCCGCCGTATTTTTCCTTGTCGCGCGTGGCCGACGCCGCCCGTAACGGCTATCAGCCGCAGGCGCTGGCGCCACGGATGCGCGCCGCGCAACGCGCCGCCTATCCGGACGTCGAGCCGATTGTCGTCGACATGGATGCGGATGAAGCGCTGTCTCTGGTGCTGAAGACCGCAAAGTCGCTGGGCTGGCGCTTGATCGACCAACGCCCTGCCGGCGGGCGCACGGGCGACGCCCATGCCGATTTCATCGACCAGAGCCTGATCATGGGGCTGGACGAAGACATCACGGTGCGTCTGCGGCCGCTGGCCGGCCAGACCCGGATCGACTTGCGCGCCGCCACTCGGCATGGCCGGCATGATTTCGGGGCCAATGCGCAACGTATCCAGGCGTTCTCGGATGAGCTGCAATTGCAGCTCGATAGCCGCTAGGAGCCGGCAAGGCTCGTGTTTCACTGTGGAATTTGCTATTTATCTGACGGGTGTCGTGGCGGCGAACGGGAGGCCGGAAACATCGATGGCGAATGAGACCGATGGCGCACAACCCGCCCCCATCGCTGAATTGAGCCGCGAACAGGAACTGTCCGCGCTGCGTGACATGCTGCTGATCCGCCGTTTCGAGGAAAAGGCCGGCCAGCTTTACGGCATGGGCGTGATCGCCGGCTTTTGCCATCTCTACATTGGTCAGGAGGCGGTGGTCGTCGGCGTCCGGATGGCGTCGCGCGAGGGCGATCAATTCACCACCAGCTATCGCGACCATGGCCATATGCTCGCCATGGGCATGGATCCCAAAGGCGTGATGGCCGAACTGGCCGGCAAGCGGGGCGGCATCTCGAAGGGCAAAGGCGGCTCGATGCACATGTTCTCTCGCGAGAAGAATTTCTTCGGCGGGCATGGCATTGTTGGCGCGCCCGCGCCAATTGGCGCCGGCATCGCCTTCGCCAACGCCTATCGTGGCGACGGCCGTGTTTCGATCACCTTTTTTGGCGAGGGCGCGGCCAATCAGGGGCAGGTTTACGAGAGTTTCAACATCGCAGCGCTGTGGCGTCTGCCGGTTGTATTCATCATCGAAAACAATCGCTACGCCATGGGCACGGCGATCAATCGCGCCACGGCGCAGACCGAATGTTTCCGTCGCGGCGCCGCTTTTGCGATTCCAGCGCGTCAGGTCGACGGTATGGATGTTCGCGCCGTGAAAGCCGCCGCAGATGAAGCGATTGAATGGTGTCGCAGCGGCAAGGGCCCTTATCTGCTCGAAGTGCTGACCTATCGTTATCGCGGCCACTCAATGTCCGATCCGGCGAAATATCGCTCGAAAGAGGAAGTCGAGCGGATGCGCGAGGAGCATGATCCGATCGAGCAGGTGCGCATCCGGCTGCTTGCCGCGGGCGTCAGCGAGGATGAATTGAAGAAGATCGACGCCAGCGTTCGCAAGATCGTCGCCGAAGCTGTTGATTTCGCCACGAGCGACCGTGAGCCGGACCCGTCCGAGTTGTATACGGACGTTGTGGCGTGAGGATGTGAACGAATGAGCATTAATGTCCTCATGCCTGCGCTGTCTCCGACCATGGAGCATGGCAAGCTCGCCAAATGGCTGAAGAACGAAGGCGACAAGGTCAAATCAGGCGATGTGATCGCCGAGATCGAGACCGATAAGGCGACCATGGAAGTCGAGGCGGTCGATGAGGGCGTTCTGGCACGCATCCTCGTGCCGGGCGGCACAGAAAATGTCGCCGTCAATACGCCCATCGCCGTCATCGCCGAGGACGGCGAAGACGCGACGGCGATCGAGTCGACGCTGCCGCCGCCGAAACTGCCGGGCGATAGCGACGCGGCGCAGACGGCCGCCAGCGTCGCAGCGCCAGCGCCTAAACAAGCTGCTGCGCCGGCTCCGCGCGCGCCCGAGATTCCGTCCGATGTGACAATGATCCCGATGACCATGCGTGAAGCCTTGCGCGACGCGATGGCGGAGGAGATGCGTCGTGACTCCGGCGTCTTCGTGATGGGCGAAGAGGTCGGCGAATATCAGGGCGCCTATAAGGTGACGCAGGGCCTGTTGCAGGAATTTGGCGCACAGCGCGTGCTGGATACGCCGATTACCGAATATGGTTTTGCAGGTATTGGCGTTGGCGCGGCCTTCGCCGGGCTGCGGCCGATCGTCGAATTCATGACGTTTAACTTCTCGATGCAGGCCATCGACCATATCGTCAATTCGGCGGCGAAGACGCTTTATATGAGCGGCGGCCAGATCCACAGCCCGATCGTGTTTCGTGGCGCCAATGGCGCGGCGGCGCGCGTGGGCGCGCAGCATAGTCAGGATTTCTCCGCCTGGTATTCGAGCGTTCCGGGGCTGATCGTGATGGCGCCGTCGAACGCCAGCGACGCCAAAGGTCTGTTGAAGGCGGCGATCCGCAGCGACAATCCGGTGGTGTTTCTCGAAAACGAGATTTTATACGGCAAGACCGGCGATGTGCCGGCGCTGGAAGATTTTGTCCTGCCGATTGGCAAAGCGCGGATCGCACGCGCCGGAACCGACGTCACGCTTGTTTCCTTCTCCATCGGCATGACCTATGCGCTGGCGGCGGCGGAAGAACTGGCGAAGGACGGCATAGAGGCGGAGGTGATCGATCTGCGCACCTTGCGTCCGATGGACACGGCGTCGATCATCGAGTCGGTGAAGAAAACCGGCCGTTGCGTCGCGATTGAAGAAGGCTGGCCGCAAAACGGCGTGACGGCCCAGATCGCCGCCGTCGTGCAGGAAGAGGCGTTCGATTATCTCGACGCGCCGGTGGCGCGCGTCACCGGCAAGGATGTGCCGATGCCTTACGCAGCCAATCTTGAAAAGCTGGCCTTGCCAAGCACGGCGGAAGTTGTCGCAGCGGCGAAAGCCGTCCTCTACAGGACATGACCATGGCGCTGCTGGCATCGGATCAAGGCGCGTCGCGCATTTTCGCTTCACCGCTGGCGCGACGTCTGGCGAAAGAAAACAACCTCGACCTCAACGCCCTCGCGGGATCCGGTCCGCATGGCCGCATCGTCGAACGCGATGTGAAACAGGCGCTGGCCAATGGCGGCGCGCGTCGTTCCGCCATGGGTAGGGAAGCACGGCCTGCCGCGCCGGCTTCCACGGAGGCCACCCGCAAGCTTTATGCGCTCGACAGCTATGTGGAAATTCCGCATGACACGATGCGCAAGGCGATTGCGCGCCGTCTGACCGAGTCCATCCAGACGGTCCCGCATTTCTATTTGAATATTGATTGCGACATCGACACCTTGCTGCGGCTGCGCGAGGATTTTAACAGCGCGGCGCCAAAGGGCGCAGACGGTTCACCGATGTGGAAAACATCGGTGAATGATTACATCATTAAGGCGTTGGCGATGGCGTTGCAGGCTGTCCCTGACGCCAATGTCACCTATACGCCTGACGCAATGCTGAAGCATAAATCGTCGGATATTGGCGTCGCGGTGGCCATTCCCGGCGGTCTGGTCACGCCGATTGTGCGCAATGCGCAAGTCAAATCCGTGCATGAGATTTCCGACGAGGTCAGAGAGCTTGCAGAACGCGCCCGCGCACGCAAACTCAAGCCGCAGGAATATGAGGGCGGGGTTAGCGCGGTCTCCAATCTCGGCATGTATGGCGTCAAAAGCTTTTCCGCCGTGATCAACCCGCCGCAATCGACGATCCTCGCCGTCGGCAAGGGTGAGCAGCGTGTGATTGTCCGTGACGGCGCGCCGGCGGTGGCGACGATCCTCAGCGTGACGCTCTCATGCGATCATCGCGCGATTGATGGCGCGCTCGGCGCACAGTTGCTATCCGAATTTAAGCATCTGATTGAACATCCGGCGGCGATGTTCGCCTGACCTGTCGTCTTAATGCGTTCCGGGCAGGATGTTTCTGGCGTCTGACGTAGGCCAGATTTTGTCGAGCATCGCGCTCGCCCATCGCCGGACGGCATCCACTTTGCGTTCAGTAAAACGTGACAGCGCATAAGCCAGCAGAATGGTCAGGCTGACCGCCACGCCAAACGCCGCCCATTGTATCGGCGCTGCGGCGCCCTCGATCCAGTCCGCCCCTAAAACAGCAGTCGTTGTCGCCCGCAACAGCATGAGCGTGGGGTTGTGAATGGCGTAAAGCGTGAAGGTGAAACCGGCGAGGGTTTTATGCCCATGCCAGTCCAGCAGCCGCCAATGCGGTCCATCTGAAAAGCGCATCGTCAAAATCAGATTGGCGAAGAGAAGGGCGGACCCGGTATCAGAAATATACTGAACCCACGGGTGGGCATGATAGACGTCGTTGTTGAAAAGGACGCCTAGGAGCACTGTTCCGAACAGAAATAATCCGAAAGCATCTCGCGTGGATGTCACGCGCGGTTGTTTCGGGACAGAGACCCATGCCCCCAGTGCCCAGAGCGTCAGGCCGAACGGAAACCAGATTTGACGCAGGCTGATTGCGAGACAAAAAAGCGTTGCGAGTGCGGCGAGGATGCTCCCGCGTTTTTGATCAAGCAATGCGATCAGCGGTGCGAGGAAAAGCGGGAAAACCATATAATACCAGAACTCATAGCCCACCGACCATAAGGGACCGTTGCTGCCGTAATGTGTAGCGATGACGCCTTGCAAATTGAGTAGATTGGTCACGATGTAACGCAGATCGTAATGTCCATCGAACGCTGCGTAGACACCGTAATCGGGTGGAAAAACAGTGCGTCCGATTGTGTCGAAGGCGAAAGTCAGTGCAATGGCGGGGATCACGACCATATAAATGCGCACCATGCGATGAACGAAATAGGCGCGCAAAAAGGACTTTTGGCTTTTGAGCCGCGCTAGAACCGGCCCGCCGACTAGAAAGCCGGACATGACAAAAAAGCCGATCACGGCCTGTCGGCCATAGGCGTAATTCACCGTAAAACGCCATGCGGCAATGAAGAGGGGCGTAGTTTCCGGCCTGAGAGCGTTGAAATTGATAAAGGCAGCGCTCGCATGCACACCGAGCACCAGCAACATACCCAGCCAGCGCGCGGCATAAAGCATTTGTGACAGCGGCTCTTCCAGAGCGCCGGTTTTTGGGAGGAGAGTGGGGTGCACGCTGGTTTGTGACATGCGCGTCGTGTTGGTCATCCCTTCGAATTCGGTGGAACCGGCTATTCCTCGATTCCATCTTTAATGTGACGATGGGGCAATATCCCCACTGACCCCATGGACGACAGCCGCGAACAGCTTCATAGGAGGAGTTTGGAACAGGTCTAAATCGGCGGAGAGCGATCCATGGCGAATGAGGCGGACATTCTAAAGGCGCTGGAGAACCTCTACGGCCCCGGAGGCGTTTCTCTCGCCGGGAAGGTCAGCGGCGTCATGCTGTCTGGCGCCAAGGCCTATGTCTCCCTCAATGGCGACCCGGCGAAGCCGGAGGGGTGGGAGGCCGCTCGGGTCAACGCCGAAAAGGCGATCCGGGCGTTGCCCGGCGTCGAGTCCGCCGTCGTCACCCTCACCGCCGAGCGACGCACGGCCAGTGGTGGGGCGTCTCACGATCATCACCATCATCATGATCACCACCATCACGATCATGGTCACAAGCACGCTCCCGCAGCTGCGCCCGCACAACCGCCGCGCAAGGGTATGATTCCGGCGCTGGAGAAAATTCGTTTCGTGATCGCTGTGGCTTCCGGCAAAGGGGGCGTCGGCAAGTCGACGACAGCAGCCAATCTCGCGCTTGGCCTTGCCGCGCAAAACTGGCGGGTTGGGCTGCTCGACGCCGATATTTACGGCCCTTCTGCGCCGCGCCTGTTTGGCTTGAACGAAAAGCCGAAGGTCGTCGATGGCAAACTCACGCCGCTCGAAGCCTATGGCATCAAGATCAT
>JALRFG010000103.1:6581-6972 GCA_023253795.1 Methylocystis sp. | reverse complement strand
CCGCTGTGCCGGGCCGAATAATAAAAGCGCGCTTGGGCCAGAACAGGCCGGAATTGACCGCGACCGGGACAACCGGCACGCCGGTCGACTCATAGAGATAGGCGACGCCGATTTTATATTGCGGCGGCGCGCCGGCCGGACGTCGTGTGCCTTCCGGGAAAATGAACAATTGCCGGCCTTGCGCGAAAATCTTGCGCGCTTTCTCGACCAGTTGCGGCATCAGCTTGCCGCCTTTGGCGCGATCAATCGCCACCTGTTCGGCGGCGAGCAGATACCAGCCGAAGAAGGGCAGCCAGATCAGTTCATGTTTCAAAATATAACTGAAATCGGCAAAGCGGATGGGCAGGACAAAGGTTTCCCACATGGACTGATGCTTGGCGGCGACAATCAG
>JALRFG010000103.1:0-6571 GCA_023253795.1 Methylocystis sp. | reverse complement strand
AATATTCTCCAGCCCGCGCCATTCGATTTTCAGACCAACAATCTTGTCGAGCAGCCAGAGCGTCGTGCGCCCCCATGTGCGTCCCAATTCCTGCGACACTTGCCGGCGCATGAACAGGCCCGGCAACCAGATCAGGATCAGAACGATCATGTTCAGGAAGAACAGGATCTGAAACACCAGCGAACGAAGCACAAGCATCGGCGTGTCCGGGCAAGGGAAGAACCGCGCGTCTTTTACGCTATCGACATGGGCGGGAACAAGGCGGCGCGGCGGCCTCAGGGCAGGGCGTCGGTGCGGCGCAGCGGCGTCACATCGAGTTCGTCGGCGTCCCGGTTCACGCTCATGCGGAACAATGCGCCGAGATATTTGACATATTCGCCGCCCACCAGCCGGGCGACGCGCAGGTTAAATGGCCAGTCCGCGACATCGAGATGTTCGCTGACGACCGGGAACGGATAGAGTTCAACGCCGGGCAGGACGGCGGAGAGTTCGAGCAGGGCGCGCGGCATATGATAATTTGAGGTGACGACGATCAGCGAGCGCGTCAGATGATGCGCCTGCGCCCATTGTCGGGTTTCGCGCGCATTGCCGGCGGTGTCCTGCGCCTCATAGCCCAGATCGACGCAACAATTGAACAGCTCGTGCGAGACCGGCAGCAGTTTCGCCAGCACCGAGCTGCGCGTGGCGCGATTGACGCCGGTGATCAGCAGGCGCTGCGCCTGTCCACGCGCCAGAAAGGCGGCGGCTTCAATCACCCGGTCTGAACCGCCGGTGAGCGCGACGACGCCTTCGGTTTTGATGGTGAGCGTCGGCTCCTGACGCGCCAGGGACTGGGCGAAGACGACAAAGCCGCCGATGAATACGATCGCAACGAGCGTCAGACCGCCGAGCAGACCGCGGGCGAGGCTCGCCGCGAATCCGGACGTCCATGCGCGTGGTGCTCTCGTCGACACGCTTTTTCCCTCCCTTGTTGACGGCGGCCCTTCTCAGGGGCGCGGACCCGTCAACTGTTTATGTCTTTTAGATATTGAAAAACAGTTCGTTGGCAAAGCCAGGCGGTGAGCCATGCGACGCCGGCGACGAGCGCAAGGATCAGGCCGTATCCCGCCAGACCAAGTGCGAAATCGCCAAACATCGCCTGCATCTGATCGGCGCCGGCTCCGGCGTGCGACTGGCTGGAGAGGAGTTGCGCCAGCGCGAAAAAGCCGATCGCTCCGCCGCCGCCGATCGCCGCGCCGCGCCAGCCCAGCGACAGGAAACGTCGACGAAATTCACTGGTGATCAGCGCGTCATCGGCGCCGACGATGTGCAAGATATCGACAATGTCGCGATTGGCGGCGACGGCGGCGCGGGTCGCCGAAGCGACCACGACGCCGAGCGCGATGAGCACAAGCAGAAATATGGCGATGGTCGCAAGGACGACGGCGCGCGCCATATCGCCCAATCGCGCGATGGTGAGATGGTGATCGTCGAGCGTGGCGTCGGGCAGGGCGGCGATGAGATCGAGGCGCAGCCGGTCGAGATCGGCGGGGCCAGTTGAATCAAGTTCGACGACGATCATCCGCGGCGTCGGCAGGTCTGAGAGATCGAGCCCTTCGCCCAGCCACGGCGTCAGCAGCGCCTCGGACTCCGCGCGCGTATAGATGCGCACGCTGTGCACGCCGGGCGTTTTTTCGGCGATGGCGGCGGCCGTTTTAAGATCCGCTTCGATGTCGCGTCCCTTGCCGGTCTGCAATTGGATCGTCGCCTCGCGCGCCGCTTCGCCGCGCCATTCGGCGCTGGCGTTAGCCACCAGAACGGCGCCGCCGGCGCAGAGCGCCGCGAGAAAGGTCATGATCGCCACAACAATCGTCAGTGAGCGCCCGGCGACGGTGTCGGCCGGCGCCAACGGCGTCGGCGCGTCGAGCGCGGGTCCAGGAAAGAAAAGTGTCGTCAAGCGGCTCGGCATGACTCTCACTCGAACACCAGCAGGCGGCCATCGGCCAGAACCAGGCGACGGGCCGGCTCATATTGATCCATCAGGCCGAGATCGTGGGTGGCGACGAGCACCGCCGCGCCGGCCTTATGCATTTCGATCAGCAGGCGCAGGATGCGGCGCGCCAGCGTTGGGTCGACATTGCCGGTCGGTTCATCGGCGAGCACCAGTTGCGGGCGTGCAATCAGCGCGCGGGCGATGGCGGCGCGCTGCTTCTCGCCGCCGGATAGAACATTCGGGCGCATGTCGCGCACGCCGCCGAGGCCAACCCAATCGAGAAGTTCTGTGACTTCGGCGCGGTAGGAGGTTTCCTCGCGGCCCTGCACGCGCAGCGGCAGCGCGACGTTTTCATAAAGCGTCAGGTGGTCGAGCAGACGAAAATCCTGAAACACGACGCCCATGCGCCGACGCAGGGCGACGATGTCATCCTTGCGGAGTTTGCCGACCTCATGGCCCAATACAGTGACGACGCCGCGCGTCGGCCGCAGCGCCAGAGTGATCATCCGCAGGAGCGTCGTCTTGCCGGCGCCGGACGGGCCGGTGAGAAACTGGAAGGAGCGGGGCGCCACGTCAAAGGTGACGTCCTGCAACGTCTCCGGAGCGTCGCCGTAGCGCAAACCGACATTTTCTAAGCTTAGCATCCGCTTTTGCGATCCCGTCCCCGATCGGCGCGAGTCGGCGCGGCGATTCCGCCCGAACAGTAGCAGTTCACCGCTTCTTAACCATAACCATGGTTAATGCTTCGTTGACCCGGCGTTTTCCGACGCGCCGGCGGGAGCGTGCGGATGGCGGCGGCGATGAGCGATTCGAATAATGGTCATGAGGCGACGTCGCAGGGCGTTCGCCCGCCGGTCTGGCCCTTCGCGGTGGTGATCGTCGGTCTGGCGCTTCTCGGGGACGCGGGCATGGCGCGCCCCTTGTGGACCTCGGGCGCCCTGGATCTGCACAGCGTCCGTTCGCGGCTTGTCTGGGAGGAGGGGCGGAAGGTTCTGCTCATCGAGGGCGAAATCGCCAATCCGCGCCAGGCCAGCGTTTCGGTTGCGCCGCTTCGCCTGTCGGTTCGCGACCGGCAGGGGCTTGATCTTTACAGCTGGACCATCGCCGCCCCCAAGGCTGTGCTGGCGGCGGGAGACCGGACTTCTTTTCAGGCGCGGCTGGTCGCGCCGCCGGATGACGGCGTCGAGACGCTGGCGCGATTTGAGCCCGCTGGGGAGAAGGTCTTGCCGGCCTCACGTCAGGTTTCCGCCGCGCCGCGTCCGCAGCGTCTCGCCTCGGCCGCCGCCTTCCGCGCCACGACGCGTGACGACATTCCCAACCTGCGGAAAATGCCCTAATCAGAAGGGCATGTCCCTGCACCGGCCGGCTTCGCCGCTTTTCTTCGTCAATGCGCGTCTGATCGACCCCGACACGGGGGTGGAGACGCGTGGCGGTCTCTACGCCCGCGAGGGCAAGATCGTCGATCTCGGGCCGTCGCTCACCCGCGACAGCGCGCCGGAAGGCGCGAGGCTGATTGATTGCGCCGGCGCCGTTCTCGCGCCCGGCCTGATCGACATGCAGGCTTTCGTCGGCGAGCCTGGCGCCGAACACCGCGAGACCATCGCCAGCGCTACGCATGCGGCGGCTGTCGGCGGCGTCACCACGCTTGTCGCGACTCCGGCGACCGCGCCGGCGATCGACGATCCCGCCGTGGTGGATTTCGTGTTGCGCCGCGCGCGCGACACCGGCCGTGTGCGCGTGTTGCCGATGGCGGCGCTGACCAAGGGCCGCGAGGGACGGGAAATCGCCGAGCTTGGTCTGTTGCAGCAGGCGGGCGCCGTCGCTTTCTTTGATGGCGCGCGACCAGTGAAGAATACGCTGGTGATGCGTCGCGCCATGACCTACGCGCGCGATTTCGATGCGCTGGTCGTACATTTCCCGCAGGACCCGGATTTATCGGCCGGCGTGATGAACGAAGGCGAAATGGCGCTACGGCTCGGGCTCTCCGGCGCGCCGCGCGAGGCTGAGGCGATCATGCTGGATCGCGATCTGCGTCTCGTGGCGCTGACCGGCGTGCGCTATCATGCGGCGCTGATCTCGACGACTTTGTCGCTCGACGCCTTGCGCGCGGCGAAAGCGGCGGGATTGCCGGTCACCAGCGGCGTCTCGATCAATCATCTCACGCTCAACGAAAATGACATTGGCGATTATCGCAGCTTCCTGAAGCTGCAGCCGCCACTAAGGCGCGAGGAAGAACGCCAGGCGCTTGTCGCGGCGCTGGCCGAAGGATTGATCGACGTCATCGTCTCCGATCACGATCCGCAGGATGTCGAAACCAAACGCCTGCCTTTCGCGGAAGCCGAATATGGCGCCGTCGGCGTCGAAACCATGCTCGCCGCCGGCCTGCGTCTGGTGCACGCCGGCGATGTCACGCTGCCGCGTCTGCTGGCGACATTGTCGTCGACGCCAGCGAAAATTCTGGGATTGCCGCAGGGCCGTCTGCATAAAGACGCGCCCGCCGATCTGATCGTGTTTGATCCCGATACGCCTTTCGTCGTCGCGCCCGAGGCGCTTCATTCGCGTTGTCGCAACACGCCGTTCGATGGCGCCTTGCTGCAAGGCGAAGTGCGGCTGACCGTGGTCGATGGCGCAATTGTGCATGAGAGCGCCGGCGCCTGAGCCGCCGCTTGTTTATCCGCGCGGCGAGACGCGCATCCGAGACGAGAAAAGGAGTGAACATGACCGCCGCCGACACATTTCATCACGATATCGCCGATCGTCACGACAAGGTGCTGATCGTCGATTTTGGCTCGCAGGTCACACAATTGATCGCGCGTCGCGTGCGCGAGGCCGGCGTTTATTGCGAGATTGCGCCGTTTCAGACCGCCGCGCGCGCCTTTGAGGATATTCGTCCCAAAGCGGTGATCCTGTCCGGCGGTCCCTGCTCCGTGACGGAAGAGGGTTCGCCGCGCGCGCCGCAGGCGATTTTCGACTCCGGCGTGCCCGTGCTCGGCATTTGCTATGGCGAGCAGACGATGGCGACGCAGCTCGGCGGCAAGGTCGAGGCCGGCCATCATCGCGAATTTGGCCGCGCCGAACTGGTGGCGCTGGAATCCAGCGCCTTGTTCGAGGGCGTTTGGCAAAAGGGTCAAAGCTACGCCGTGTGGATGAGTCATGGCGATCGCGTCACCAAACTGCCCGAGGGTTTTCGTGTCATCGCCGCATCGGAGAATGCGCCGATGGCGGCGATCGCCGATGAGAAACGCCGCTATTACGGCGTGCAGTTTCATCTCGAAGTCGTGCATACGCCAGAAGGCGCGAAGCTTTTGTCGAACTTCGTGCATAAGGTCGCGGGCCTGAAATCCGATTGGACGATGGCCGCCTTCCGCCAGGAAGCGATTGCGGCGATCCGTCATCAGGTTGGCGATGGACGCGTGTTATGCGGGCTTTCGGGCGGCGTCGACAGCGCAGTCGCGGCGGTGCTGATTCATGAAGCCATTGGCGATCGCCTGACCTGCGTCTTTGTCGATCACGGCCTGTTGCGACTGGGCGAGGCCGAAGAGGTCGTGCGCCTGTTCCGCGATCATTACAATATTCCGCTTCATCATGTCGAAGCGGAGAAACTGTTTCTCGATGCGCTGGAAGGCGTCGACGATCCGGAAGTCAAACGCAAGACCATCGGTCGCCTGTTCATCGAAACCTTCGAGGCGGAAGCCAAGAAAATCGCGCAGGATGGCCGCGGCGCGCCGCAGTTTCTCGCGCAGGGCACGCTTTACCCGGATGTGATCGAGAGCGTCTCTTTCACCGGCGGTCCGTCGGTGACGATCAAATCGCATCATAATGTTGGCGGTCTGCCGGAGCGCATGAATATGTCGCTGGTGGAGCCCTTGCGCGAATTGTTCAAGGATGAAGTGCGCGCGCTTGGTCGCGAACTCGGTTTGCCGGAAGCTTTTGTCGGTCGCCATCCTTTTCCGGGGCCGGGTCTCGCCATCCGTTGTCCGGGCGTCATCACCCGCGACAAGCTGGAGATTTTGCGCAAGGCCGACGCCGTCTATCTCGACGAAATCCGCAAGGCCGGATTGTATGACGCAATCTGGCAGGCTTTCGCCGCGCTTTTGCCGGTGCGCAGCGTTGGCGTGATGGGCGATGGCCGCACCTATGATTATGTGCTGGCGCTGCGCGCGGTGACGAGCAGCGACGGCATGACCGCCGATTTTTATCCCTTCGACATGGCGTTTCTCGGCCGCGCCGCAACGCGCATCATCAACGAAGTGCGCGGCGTCAACCGCGTTGTCTATGATGTGACATCCAAACCGCCGGGAACAATCGAGTGGGAGTAAATTAAAACGAGAAAATACAATAAAATCAACGATATAAAAGTTACACAAAACTTACTCAAAAATATGCGGCATTGATTTTATTGGGCTTTGGGAATACAGTTACACGCGAACTTACGCAAAACTGTATCTACTAAAAACCACAGTCACCCAAAGCCCAATAATGCCCTTAAAGAAGCAGAACTTTGCTGAAGACGAAATTGCCATCTTTGATGAAGCGATAGTCTACAAACGCGGTGATTATTGGCATTTTCGCATGTGGCTTGAAGGCGAAGGCAAATAC
>JALRFG010000102.1 GCA_023253795.1 Methylocystis sp. | reverse complement strand
CAAGATCATCGACGAGAATCAATATTCGACGCTGGTTGCGGCGATCATCGCGACGGCGATCATTCCGACGGTGATCGCCAACAGCCTCTATTTGCCACGCCATCTTCTGCCGCCGGACGACCCACGGAACGAGATTGAATAGTCCGAATATGGCATTGTCGGACAGAGGAAATCTGGTGATTCGAAACCGCCGCCCGATGACAGGAAAAAGCGTCGTGAAGCTGTTCCGCCGGACAGTTCTGTCCGGTCGCCGGCGCGCGCCTTGCGTATCGATGACATCTGCCGTCATCACCTGCGCGTCGCTGCTGCTTGTCGGCTGCAATGGCGGCACGACACAGGCGGATCGCGCACAATTTCTCGATGCGCCAAAAATGGAACGGACGCTCGCAGCTTCCGGTCTCAAGCGTTCGGCGACAGACGCCGCATGGCCGAATGAAGAATGGTGGCGTCGATTCAAAAACGGCGAATTAGATCGACTGGTCGACAAAGCCGTTGCAGACAACCAAAACCTGCAAAAGGCGCGCGATACGCTGATCGAGACGGAAGGCAGCGTTCAGGTCGCCAGCGCAAAGCTTCTGCCATCTTTGCAATCGGATTATTGGTCGCGGCAATCGCGTAACCCAAATCACGGCGTTGTCTATTCCTACAACAATGGTCAGGGCGGCCGCGAAAAAACCTCCGCTTTTCTGACGCCCTTCGTAATGACCTGGGAAATGGATTTCTGGGGCAAAAACCAGGCGACGATGGAAGCCGCGCTCGGACAGGCGGCGGCGCAACAAGCCGAGATGGAGCAAACCCGCCTGCTGCTGATCACAGGCGTATGCCGCGCCTATCTGCGCGGCCACGCTTTGGCGCGTCAGCTGCAAATCACCAATGAATTGATCACGCTGCGCCGTGAATTCATGGCGATTGCCGAAACGCGTTACCAGACGGGTCTTGAAACAGCCGATGTCGTGCAGATCGCACGCGGCGAATATGAATCGAGCGTCAGACGGGAGGCGACTGTCCGCGCTGCGCTGGCCATACAAAAAAACGCCATCGCGCGAATGATCGGCGCCGGTCCCGACGCAACCTACGCACTGTTTGAATCTAAAAAGAGCGTCACGCCGCAACAGCCGACGCTTCCACGTCATCTTCCGATCGAACTGCTTGTGCACCGGCCTGATCTGGCGGCGGCGCTGCATCGAGCCGAGGCGGCGAGCGAACGCATTCATGTCGCTAAAACCTTACTGCTGCCCTCATTCGATTTGTCATTGGCCGCCGGTCTAGAAGCCTCTGTCACCAGCACCAGCGTCAATGCGCTGCCGGGTTATCTTACGAATCCGGGCGCGACAGGTTTCGCCGTTGTGCCGGGATTTCATTTGCCGATATTTCAGGCTGGCCGTCTCTCTGGCGGGCTAGAGGTTCGACGTGCGGAATATGATCAGGCGGTCGACAGTTACAATGAAACGCTATTGCAGGCCGCGCAGCAGGTGGCGGATGCGCTCGCCAATCTCAGGCGCGCCAACACCGAATATGACGCGCAGATGCAGTTGCTCAAAACCGCGTCTAACCAACTTGATCTCGCGCAAACGCGTCTGCGCGACGGCTTGAAGGATCGTCGCGAGATTATTCAGGAGCGGGTGGATTTTCAGGAAGCGTCTTTTGCACGGCAGGTTCTTGAAGGCGATCGTCTGGTCGCCAGCGTCGATCTGTTTCAGGCGCTGGGCGGCGGCTACGCCGATACCGGGCCGGCAAAGCCAAAACCGACACCAGAAAACGATCCAATCACACCAGCGGTTGATCAGATCACCCGCATTACAGGAGGGTGACGCCATGCGCTTGATCATCCTCCACGATCACAAAGAAATCTGACGCAAATGTCCTTCTCCCGAAAATCTCTGAGAGAACGAAGAGACTTTTTGCTGAAGCTCGTCATGATCGGCGTCAGCGGCGCAGCCTTGCTGGGTCTGCTGAAATGGCTGGCGGTTGATCGTAACTGGGTCACCACCGACAACGCCTATGTGACCGGCAACATCCTGCCCATCACAGCGGATGCGACGGGCATTGTCTCACATGTCTATTTCGAAGAAACGCAACTGGTGAAGAAGGGCGACCTTCTTGTCAGCCTTGATGGCCAGCGCGCAAAAGCGACAATGACGCAGGCGGAGGCTGAACTGGCGCGCGCCGTTCGCAACGTCGGCGCGCTCTTCGCCTATCGCTATCAGGTTTGTCAGAAATTTGTCTCTCGCGTCGCCGTGCGTGATCGCACCGCGCATGATCTCTTGCGTTACAAAAAAGCGGCGACGACGGGCGCCGCTTCCGATCAGGTCTTGCAAAACACGCAGGATCAACTGGTCGCGCTCGAAGCGAATTTGCAGGAAACGCGCGCCGAGTTGCAGGCGATTGACGCGCGCATTGTCGGCGTTACGCGCACAAACCATCCCGACATCGAATCCGCCAAATCGCGTTTCGAAGAATCCTATATTGAATATTTGCGTCAGAATATCCGGGCGCCGGCCACAGGCTTTATCGCCAAGCGTCGCTCTCAGGTCGGCCAACGCGTGAAGCCGGGTGATGCGCTGCTGAACATTGTGCCGCTCGATCATCTTTGGGTTGAGGCGAATATCTGGGAGAACCGCATGTCGCAGGTGCGTCCCGGACAGGAGGCGCTGATCACCGTCGATCTCTGGGGCGCCAGCAAAACCTATCATGGCGTTGTCGAAGGCATTGTCCCCGGAACCGGCAGCGTGTTCGCCACGCTCGCGCCGGACAACGCAACCGGCAATTTCATTCGTATCGTGCAACGCGTGCCGGTGCGCATCGCCTTGCGCAAGGATGAGATTGAAGAATCCCCCTTGCGGCCGGGGCTCTCAACGGTGACAGCGATCGATGTTGGCGGCCCGCTGCAATCACCCAATGCATCGATCGTCAAAACAACCAGCAATGAATATCGCACCGAGATCTATGACAAGGACCTCGCATCGGCGCAGGCTGTCGCCAACAAGACGATCACCGACAATCTGGTTGGCGTATCAACGCCGGACGACAGCGCCTGTCGTTCAGCGCGCTACTAGAGCGTCTTGGCGTAAAGTTTTTGCAAGAGCGGAGAAGAAAGATGAAAAAACCGATCCTTTCGCTCTGTCTTCTGGGCGCATTATCGATCGATCCGGCGCATGCGCAGGATGTCGGCGAACTGATCCTGAAAGGCTATGTGCCGAATACGACGATTAATCCCTATGCCGGCGGCACGATCTACCAGCAAAATGGCATCAACAATCCCTATGAAGGCTACGGCGCCGGCGTGAATAATGATTTCAACAATCCAAACATGACCGAGGCGCCGCAGACATATGATGAAACCGGCGCCTATCGCGGCCCTTGATATTATCAGCATAAAATAAAACGGGCACCGGTTTCCCGACGCCCGTTAAAGAACCAATCAGCCGCAGCAAGTTGATTAGGCGAATTCCATAATCACCGCATCGACAGCGAGGCTATCGCCCGCTTTGGCGACGATCTTCTTGATGGTGACGTCGCGCTCGGCGCGCAGCACGTTCTCCATCTTCATCGCTTCGACCATACACAAGGCTTCGCCAGCCTTGACTTCCTGCCCTTCGACGACGTCGATGGTCTTCACAAGACCCGGCATCGGACAGAGCAAATGTTTGGAGACGCCGGCGTCTTTCTTCTTCGGCATGAGCGCGACGAGTTCAGCTTCGCGCTGCGTATAGACGCGCGCGGCGGCGCTGACGCCCTGATGCGACAGCTCATAGCCATTCAGAACCGGACGCGTCTGAACATAAACCGTATGGCCATCGATATCGGCCTTCAGCACAGTCTCGCCCGGACGCCAGTCCGAAGAAATCCGATGCGCGCGGCGATCGCCTTCCTGAAAGCGTACGATCAGCGCTTCTCCCTGCTCTTCAATCGCGACATCGAAACGCTTGTCGCCAAGGATGCAGACGCGCTCCAGCGCGAACTCAACCGGCCGGCCATTACGCAGCTGACCGCTGATCTGACGTTTGCGGGCGTTGCCGATGTGATCGATCAGCGTCGCGACAGCCGCGAGCGTCTCCGCCAGCGCGCCATCCGGCGCCGGCGCCGAGAAGCCTTCCGGATATTCCTCGGCGATGAAGCCGGTCGACAGCGTGCCTGAGCGCCAGCGCGGGCTCTGCATCAGCGACGACAGGAACGGAATATTGTGGCGAATGCCTTCGATCACGAAACGATCGAGCGCATCGGCCTGCGCCTGAATCGCCGTCACGCGCTCGGACGCATGGGTGACCAGTTTGGCGATCATCGGATCGTAGTGGATCGAAATTTCGCGCCCCTCGGTCACGCCGGTGTCGTTACGAACTGTAACGCCGTTTTCGCGTTTTTCCGCCGGCGGCTCGTATTTCACCAGACGGCCGATCGACGGCAGGAAGTTGCGGGTCGGATCTTCCGCATAAATGCGACTCTCGACCGCCCAGCCCTTGATCTTCACGTTCTCCTGCGTGAGCTGCAGCGGTTCGCCCGCCGCAACGCGGATCATCTGCTCGACAAGATCAATGCCTGTGATCAACTCCGTCACCGGATGCTCGACCTGAAGGCGAGTGTTCATTTCGAGGAAGTAGAAACTCTTGTCCTGACCAGCGACGAACTCGACAGTGCCGGCGGAGTCGTAATCGACCGCCTTGGCGAGCGCGACAGCCTGCGCGCCCATCTCGGCGCGGGTCTTTTCATCAAGCAAGGGCGACGGCGCCTCTTCGATGACCTTCTGGTTACGACGCTGGATCGAGCATTCACGTTCATTCAGATGAATGACGTTGCCATGCTTGTCGCCCAGAACCTGAATTTCGATGTGACGCGGATTGACGATGAACTTCTCGACGAACACGCGATCGTCGCCGAAGGAGGACGCCGCCTCGGAACGGGCGCGGGTGAAGCCCTCAATCGTTTCGGCGTCGTTGAAAGCGACGCGCATACCTTTGCCGCCGCCGCCCGCCGACGCTTTCAGCATCACCGGATAGCCGATTTCCCTGGAGATCTTCACCGCATCTTGCGGCGTCTCGATCACGCCGAGATAACCCGGGACGACGTTCACCTTGGCGGCGGAAGCGAATTTCTTCGACTCGATCTTGTCGCCCATCGCTTCGATGGCGCGCGGATTGGGACCGATGAAGACAATGCCGGCTTCGGCAAGCGCCTTGGCGAAAGCGGCGCGTTCAGAAAGGAAGCCGTAGCCCGGATGCACCGCCTCGGCGCCGGTCTCTTTACAGGCGGCGATGATCTTGTCGATCAGCAGATAGGATTGCGCCGCCGCCGGCGGACCCAGATGGATCGCTTCATCCGCCATCTCGACATGCAGCGCGTCGACGTCGGCGTCCGAATAGACCGCGACAGTGCTAATGCCCATACGCTTGGCGGTTTTCATAATGCGGCAGGCGATTTCGCCGCGATTGGCGATCAAAATTTTCCGAAACATGCGCGCCCCGATTGCCCCTGTCCCCAGACATGCAGATGCGGCGCTCTTCAGAGAAAAGCGCCGCCGCTAAATGTCGTTCAATCAGCTTTTCGTTTCGGCCTCGTCATCGGCGCGCTTATCCTGCACGCTATCGACAATGCCAAATTCCTTCGCCTCTTCCGCCGACATGAAGTGGTCGCGATCGAGCGTCCGCTCAATCGTGTCATAATCCTTGCCGGTATGACGCACGTAAATGTCGTTGAGACGTTTCTTGACCTTGAGAATGTCCTCGGCGTGTCGCTGAATGTCCGAGGCCTGTCCCTGAAAACCACCCGAGGGCTGATGCAGCATGACGCGCGCATTCGGCAGCGCGAAACGCTGACCCGCCGCGCCGGCGGCGAGCAGCAGCGAACCCATCGACGCCGCCTGGCCAACGCACAGCGTCGACACCTTCGGCTTGATGAACTGCATTGTGTCGTAAATGGCGAGACCCGAGGTCACCACGCCGCCCGGCGAATTGATGTAGAGCGAGATTTCCTTTTTCGGATTCTCGGACTCGAGGAAGAGCAACTGGGCGATGATGACCGAGGCCATATGATCCTCAACCGGCCCGGTGAGGAAAATGATGCGCTCGCGCAAAAGGCGCGAATAAATGTCGAAACCGCGTTCGCCGCGCGAGGTGTTTTCGATCACCTGCGGAATGAGATACTGATTGTAGACCTCGATCGGATCGCGCATTCCGTCGCCTTTCCCGCCGCCGGCTGTTTCCGGCTTGTGTATTGGCGGCGGAGCGTTCAGCCCCGCCGGCGTTTATCTGTCATATATTCGTCATAGGCCGCAGCGCGGCCAGACGCAATCGGCGCTCAGGCCTCTTCATCTTCAGCGAAAAGCTCGTCGCGGCTGACCGTTTTGTCGACGACTTTGATCTGCTTGACGATGTGGTCGACGACCCGCTCTTCGTAGATCGGGGCGCGCAGCGACGCCATCGCCTGCTCGTTCTTGGTGTAATAATCCCAGATCTGCTTTTCCTGACCTGGGAACATGCGAGCCCGCTCGACCAGCGCGTCGGTCAGGTCCTTGTCCTCGACCTTCACATTGGCCTTCTGGCCGATCTCGGCCAGCACGAGTCCAAGGCGCACACGGCGCGCCGCGATCTTGCGGAACTCGGCGCGGGTTTCGTCCTCGGTCTTGCCTTCCTCGGCCAGCGGCTGCCCGTTGCGACGGCTTTCCTGCTCATGCTGCGACCAGATGCCGTTGAACTCCTGCTCGACCAGCGTTTCCGGCAGGTCGAAGGAATAGCGGGCGTCGAGCGCGTCGAGCAGCGCGCGCTTCAGCTTCTCGCGCGACGCCTTTTCGTAATCAGCCTCGATATTGCCGCGCACCGCCGTCTGCATCGCCTCCAGCGACTCGAAGCCGTATTTCTTCGCCAGCTCTTCACCAACTTCCAGCGCCTTCGGCGCCGCGACGGCCTTCACCGTCACGTCGAATTCAGCGTCCTTGCCGGCGAGATGCTTGGCCGAATAATCGTCGGGGAAGCGCACCTTGACGACCTTCTGGCCGCCGCCAGCGACGCCTTCAAGCTGCTCCTCGAAGCCGGGGATGAAG
>JALRFG010000101.1 GCA_023253795.1 Methylocystis sp. | reverse complement strand
AAGGAGGCGAAGAAGGCGAGCCACAGCCAGAACTGCATGTCCTTCGGGAAGTCGGTCTTCAGCAGAACGGCGATGTCCGTCGTGCCGGCGTGACCATACATCGCCAGAATGGCGATCAGCATCAGCAGCGAACCGACCAGCGTGTAGAGGAAGAACTTGAAGCTCGCATAGACGCGACGCTTGCCACCCCAGATGCCGATGATCAGGAACATCGGAATGAGGCCGCCCTCGAAGAACAGATAGAAGAGGACGAGATCGAGCGCGCAGAACACGCCGATCATCAGCGTCTCCAGCACGAGGAAGGCGATCATATATTCCTTGACGCGCTTTTCGACCGACTCCCAGGAGGCGAGGATCGCAAAAGGCATCAGGAAGGTCGTCAGCAACACGAAGGGCATCGAGAAGCCATCGACGCCAAGCTTGTAGACGAGGCCCGAGCCAAACCAGGGGTGCTCCTCGACGAGCTGGAACGCTGCGCTTGTGGCGTCAAAACGCGTCCACGCGACCAGCGACAGCGCGAAGGTCGCCAACGTCGTCAGCAACGTCGCCCAGCGGATGTTGCGCAGCGTCGCCGCATCTTCGCCTCGCTGCGTCAGCAGGAAAGCGACGCCGACCAGCGGCAGAAAGGTGAGGCCGGTGAGGATTCCGAACCCGAACATCAGCGCATTCCTCCGGCAACAAACCACGTAGCGACCGCCGCAACGCCAATCAGCATGGCGAAGGCGTAATGATAGACATAGCCCGTCTGCAGACGCACCGCGATGCGGGCGCCGTCGGCGACACGCGCCGCAACGCCATCGGGGCCGAGACCGTCGATGATGGCGCCGTCGCCGCCCTTCCAGAACAGACGGCCAATCGCGAAGGCCGGACGCACGAAGATCGCGTCGTACAGCTCGTCGAAATACCATTTGTTGAGCAGGAAGTCGTAGAGACGCGGGAAGGTCGCAGCGAGCTTCTGCGCCGTGCCGGGCGCCAGCACATAGACATAGAGCGACACGAGGAAGCCGCCGACCATCGCAATCGTCGGCGACAGGCCGACCCACGACGGGATCTCATGCATCTCGTGCAGAATATGGTTGTGCTCGCTGGTGTAGAGCGCGCCTTTCCAGAACTCGTCATAGGCGTGTCCGGCGAAATACGGCAGGAACACCGCGCCCGCCGCCACCGCGCCAACGGCGAGAACGGCCAGCGGGATCAGCATAACGATCGGTGATTCATGCGGCGTGTGATCGCCGTGACCATGACCATGATCATCATGCGCGTGATCGTCGTGATGCGCAGAAGCGTGGGCGTGATCGTCATGACCATGCGCCGCATCAGCATGTGCGGCATGAGCATGCGCATCATGACCGTGAGGGGCTTCATGGCGCTTGCCGAAGAAGGTCATGAACACCAGACGCCAAGAGTAGAACGAGGTCAGCGCCGCCGCCACGACGGTCGAAATGTAGCCGATCAGCGCCGCGGTGTGATGCTCGCCGGCGGTGAAGGCCGCCTCGATGATCGCATCCTTGGAGAAGTAGCCGGCGAAACCGAGCTGCGTGTGCGGGATGCCGACGCCGGTCAGGGCCAGCGTGCCGATGGTCATCATCGCGAAGGTGAAGGGGATGTCCTTGCGCAGGCCGCCCATGTTGCGCATGTCCTGCTCGTGATGCATCGCATGGATCACCGAGCCGGCGCCCAAAAACAGCAGCGCCTTGAAGAAAGCGTGTGTGAACAGGTGGAACACGCCGAGCGAATAGGCGCCGACGCCTTCCGCGACGAACATGTAGCCAAGCTGCGAACAGGTCGAATAGGCGATAACGCGCTTGATGTCGTTCTGCACCAGGCCGACGGTCGCGGCGAAGAAGGCCGTGGTCGCGCCAATCAGCGTCACGAAGGTCGCCGTATGCGGCGCATGTTCAAAGATCGGCGACAGGCGCGCGACCATGAAGACGCCGGCGGTGACCATGGTGGCGGCGTGAATGAGCGCGGAGACCGGCGTCGGGCCTTCCATCGCGTCCGGCAACCAGGTGTGCAGGAAGAACTGCGCCGATTTGCCCATCGCGCCGATGAAAAGCAGGAAGGCGGCGACTTCGAGCGCTTCTGCGTCGAAGCCGAAAATATGGATTTCCTTGCCTTCCAGACCCGGGATCGCAGCGAAGACCTCACTGAAGGTCAGCGACTGGGTGAGCTGGTAGACGAGGAAGATGCCGAGCGCGAAGCCGAAATCGCCGACGCGATTGACGACGAAGGCCTTGATCGCCGCAGCGTTGGCGGAGGGCTTCTGATACCAGAAGCCGATCAGCAGATAGGACGCGAGACCGACGCCTTCCCAGCCAAAGAACATCTGCACCAGATTATCGGCGGTCACCAGCATCAGCATGGCGAAGGTGAACAGCGACAGATAGGCGAAGAAGCGCGAACGATGCGGATCCTCGTTCATGTAGCCGATCGAATAGAGATGCACGAGGCTCGATACGGTGTTGACCACGACGAGCATCACCGCCGTCAGCGTATCGACGCGCAGCGCCCAGTCGACGCTCATCTTGCCGGCGGTCATCCAATTGGCGAGGACGGTGACATGTCCCTCGTTGTGACCGATGGCCACATCGAGAAACATCATCCACGACAGCGCGGCGCAGGTCAGCAGCAGCGTGGTCGTGACGATTTCCGAGGCGCGCGCGCCAATCCAGCGGCCGAAGCCGCCGGCGATCAGAAAGCCGAGCAGCGGAAGAAAGACGATTGCCTGAATCATCGCGTGATCAGCCCTTGAGAGAATTGATGTCTTCGACCGCGATCGTGCCGCGGTTACGATAGAAGGCGACAAGAATGGCGAGACCAATCGCCGCCTCGGCGGCCGCGACGGTGAGCACATAAAGCGCAAACACCTGGCCGGTGAGGTCGCCGAGCTCCTTCGAGAAGGCGACGAAATTGATGTTGACCGACAACAGGATCAACTCCACCGACATCAGGATGACGATGATGTTCTTCCGGTTGAGAATGATGCCGGCGACGCCGAGCGTGAACATGATCGCGCCGACGACGAGGTAATGGGTCAGGCCAATGGTCATGAGATTTCCCCGTTAGACGCCGGTGCGGAAAGGAACTTTTTTGATCTCGACAACGTTTTTGGCGTTGCGCGAATTCTGTTCCTCGATGCTTTGACGCTTGACGTTCGGTCGGTGGTGCAGGGTCAGGACGATCGCGCCGATCATCGCCGTCAGCAGCACCATCGCCGAGGCCTCAAAGAAGACCGCGTATTTGGTGTAAAGGATCTGCCCCAGCGCCGCCGTGTTCGACATATTGTCCGGGATCGGCGAGGCGGCGGCGCTCGCAGCCAGCGGCGAGGTGCGCCAGCCCAGCGCGACCATGCCGAGTTCGCCGAGCACGACGAGGCCGACGCCAACGCCCATCGGCAGATATTTGGCGAAGCCCTGCTTGAGTTCGGCGAAATCGACGTCGAGCATCATGACGACGAAGAGGAACAGCACCGCGACCGCGCCGACGTAAACGACGATCAGGATTAGCGCCAGGAACTCCGCCCCCGACAGCAGGAACAGACCCGCGCCATTGCAGAAGGCGAGGATCAGAAACAACACCGAATGCACCGGATTGCGCGCCAAGATCACCACGCAGGCCGACGCGATCATGATCGTCGCGAAGATGTAGAAGAATACAGCCGGCACGTTCCTGTCCTCTCATAGTGCAGGCGGCTCTCGCCGCGCACGCGTTCGGTTTTACCGGTAGGGCGAATCCAGCGCGATGTTGCGCGCGATCTCGCGTTCCCAGCGGGCGCCATTTTCGAGCAGGCGCTCCTTGTTGTAATAAAGCTCCTCGCGCGTTTCCGTCGCGAATTCGGCGTTCGGCCCCTCGACGATGGCGTCGACCGGGCAGGCTTCCTGACAGAAGCCGCAATAGATGCACTTCACCATATCGATGTCGTAGCGCGTCGTGCGGCGGGTGCCGTCGTTGCGACGCGGGCCCGCCTCGATGGTGATCGCCTGCGCCGGGCAGATCGCCTCGCAGAGCTTGCAGGCGATGCAGCGCTCTTCGCCATTGGGATAGCGGCGCAGCGCATGTTCGCCACGATAGCGCGGCGACTGCGGATTCTTCTCATGCGGATAGTTCAACGTCGCCTTCGGCTTGAAGAAGTAACGCATCGACAGGAAAAACGCGCCGATGAACTCCGACAGGAAGAGCGATTTTGCGGCCTGATCGAGTCTCATGACAATCCTCAGTTCGCAGCCAGCGTGGGGCCGAATTGCAGCACCGCGGCGACAATGATGACCATGGCGAGGGAAATCGGCAGGAAAACCTTCCAGCCCAGACGCATCAGCTGATCGTAGCGATAGCGCGGCACGAAAGCCTTCACCATGGCGAAGAAGAAGAAGAAGAAGCTCGCCTTCAGAACGAACCAGATCACGCCCGGCACATAAGTGAAGGGCGCCATGTTCACCGGCGGCAGCCAGCCGCCAAAGAACAGGATCGTCAGCAGCGCGCACATGGTGGTGATCGCCACATATTCGGCGAGCATGAACAGCACGTAGGGCGTCGCTGAATATTCGATCATGAAGCCGGCGACGAGTTCAGACTCGGCCTCGACAAGATCGAAGGGCGGACGGTTGGTTTCGGCCAGGGCCGAGACGAAGAAGATCACGAACATCGGCAGCAAGCGGAGCCAGTACCAGCCCAGCATGCCGTATTGCGTGTCCTGCGCGCGCACAATGTCGGACAGGTTGAGCGAACCGGCGCACAGCAGCACGGTGATGATGACGAAGCCGATCGAGACTTCGTAGGACACCATCTGGGCCGCCGAACGCAGCGCCGAGAGGAAGGGATATTTCGAGTTCGAAGCCCAGCCGCCCATGATGATGCCATAGACGCCGAGCGACGAGATCGCGAAAATGTAGAGGACGCCGACATTGATGTCGCCGACCACCCAGCCGTCGGCGACCGGCACCACCGCCCAGGTGGCGATTGACAGCGTCGCAGCGATAAACGGCGCGAACAGGAAGATGCCCTTGTTCGCGGTGTCGGGGATCACCGGCTCTTTCAGCGCGAATTTGATGAAGTCGGCGAAGCTTTGCAGCAGACCCCACGGACCCACAACGTTCGGACCACGGCGCAATTGCACCGCCGCCCAGATCTTGCGGTCAGCGAGAATGACATAGGCCACATAAATCAGCAGAACGACGGCCAGCAGCACGCTCTTGATGAGCGCGAGCAACACCGGGCTTTCCGAAAGATAGGTCGTGATGGCGTCCATATCGCGTCGTCGCTCCTATTCCGCCGCCTGCGTCAGCCGGCCCTGCGCCAGGGCCGAACAGTCCGCCATCACCGCCGAGGCGCGCGCGATCGGATTGGTGAGATAGAAATCCTTGATGACATTGATCAGCGGATCGCGCAGCGCGACCGCCGAATGCGCCGCGACGCCGCCGATCTGGGCCGGGTCGCCGGCCGCAATCTGATCGATGCGGGCGAAATGCGGATGCGCCTCAATGAGCTTCTTGCGCAGCGTCGCCAGCGAGTCGAACGGCAGCGGCTGGCCGAGCGCGCCCGACAGCGCGCGGAAAATCGCCCAGTCTTCGCGCGCTTCGCCCGGCGGGAACACGACGCGCGAAGCAAACTGAACACGGCCTTCGGTATTGGCGAAGAGGCCGGATTTTTCCGTATAGGCGGCGCCTGGCAGGATCACGTCGGCGCGATGCGCGCCACGATCGCCATGCGTGCCGATATAGACGACGAAAGCGCCGGGTTCGATCGACAGTTCGTCGGCGCCGAGATTGAACAGCACATCGACCGCGCCGCCCTTGGCCATCGCCGCCGCATTAAGACCGCCCGCGCCCGGCACAAAGCCGAGATCGAGCGCGCCGACGCGCGACGCCGCCGTATGCAGCATGCTGAAGCCGTTCCAGCCCGGCACGACGCCGCCAAGTTTCTGCGCCGCCTGCGCAGCAAGCGCGAGGATCGCCGCGCCATCCTGACGCGCCACGGCGCCCTGGCCAACGAGCACCAGCAGCTTGTCGACCGGCTTCGCCGTCTGAATGAAGTTCAGCAACGACTCCGCGCCGGCGCCGAGATAATCGTAATCATAGGTGAGATCGGCGCGTTCGCCGACCAGCGACACTTTGAAATTGCCGGCCAGCCAGCGCTTGCGGATGCGGGCGTTGAGCACCGGCGCTTCCTTGCGCGGATTGGCGCCGACGATCAGCACCGCGTCGGCGTCATCAATGCCGGCGACGGTCGCGTTAAACAGATAAGAGGCGCGGCCGTTAGACGGATCGATTTTGGCGCCGTCCTGACGACAATCGATATTCTTCACGCCCAACTGCTCCATCAGCAGCTTCAGCGCGAAAATTTCCTCAACGGCGGCGAGATCGCCGGCCAATGCGCCAATGCGCGCCGGCGCGGTTGCGCGCACTTTTGCGGCGACGGCGGCGAGCGCCTCCTGCCATGAAGCCGGACGCAGACGACCATTCTCGCGCAGATAGGGACGATCAAGACGCTGGGTCTTGAGGCCGTCGACGATCTGGCGCGTCTTGTCGGAAATCCACTCTTCATTCACCGAGTCATTGACGCGCGGCAGAATGCGGATGACTTCACGACCGCGCGAGTCGACGCGGATGTTGGAGCCCAGCGCGTCCATCACGTCGATGGTTTCGGTCTTCTGATATTCCCACGGACGGGCGCGGAAATTCTGCGGCTTGGGCAGCAGCGCGCCAACCGGGCAGAGATCGGCGACGTTGCCCTGCAATTCGGAGGTCATCGCGCTCTGGAGATAGGTGGTGATCTCCATATCCTCGCCACGACCGATGGCGCCCATATCGCCGGTGCCGGCGACTTCCGCCGTAAAGCGAACGCAGCGCGTGCAATGGATGCAGCGCGTCATTTCGGTCTTCACCAGCGGGCCAATGAATTTATCTTCAACCGCGCGCTTGTTCTCGTGGTAGCGCGACGAGTCGCCGCCAAACATCAGCGCCTGATCCTGCAGGTCGCATTCGCCGCCCTGATCGCAAATCGGGCAATCGAGCGGATGGTTGACGAGCAGGAACTCCATCTCGCCTTCGCGCGCTTTTTTCACCATCGGCGATTTGGTCAGCACTTCTGGCGGCGCGCCATTGGGGCCCGGACGCAG
>JALRFG010000100.1 GCA_023253795.1 Methylocystis sp. | reverse complement strand
GCCTTATCATCGGAGGTCCGGATGCGTTTCCTTCCCCTCGTCGCTCCCGCCATCGCGGTTGTTTTGCTCGCCGGCTGCAACAGTTCGCCGCAGACCGGACCGGTCGTCGATCCAGCCGGGCCCGCCGCGCAGCAGAGCGCCGCTTCGCCCGCCGGCTCCGGCTGCGGCGCGGCCATCGCCCGCTATCGCTCGGTGATGGAGAACGATCTCAAGACCGGGCACGTCAATCAGAGCGTTTACAACCAGATTCAGGGCGAAATCAGCGAAGCCGATACGGCCTGCGCCGCCGGTCAGGACGGGCGCGCCCTTTCGCTGGTTCGCGCCTCGAAATCGCGACACGGCTATCCCGGCTAAGGCGGCCCGTCCGGCCTTTCTGGAAATAATCCAGTCCTCGCGGCTTTGATTTCATCGCGCGCGCCTCCTAACTGAGAGGAGGGCGACAACAGAATATGGCGGAGACCCATGACAAAATTTACATCGATCCTCGCAGCTTTCATCGCCGGCGTCGGTCTTTCGAGCGCCGCAATGGCGCAGGACAGCTTCACCCTGACCATCAAGTATCACAAATTCGATCCCGCCGAATTGCATATTCCGGCCGATAAGGCGGCGACGCTGGTTGTGAAAAATCTCGACGCCACGCCGGAGGAGTTCGAGAGTAAGCCGCTGCGGATCGAAAAAATCGTGCCGGCGAACAGCGAGGCGAGCTTCACGCTGCGGCCGCTTAAAGCAGGTCGTTATAAATTCTTTGGCGAATTCCACGAGGACTCCGCTAAAGGCGAAATCGTCGCCGAATAATTTCGGCGCATCATTTCGGAGAGAATATGCTCGGCGCGTTGATCATCGTTTTTCGCGAGGCCATTGAGGCCGGTCTGATCGTCGGCATTGTGATGGCGGTCACGCGCGGCGTTCCCTTCGCCGGTCGTTATGTGCTGGGCGGCGTCGCTGCGGGGGCGTTGGGCGCGTTGATCGTCGCAATGTTCGCTGATCGCCTGTCGCGTTCTTTCGCCGGCAGCGGACAGGAATTGTTCAACGCCGCCGTACTGGCGCTCGCTGTCGGCATGCTCGCCTGGCATAATATCTGGATGGCGCGCCATGGCCGTGAAATGGCGCAGGAATTATCGTCGGTGGGCAAGGCGGTGGCCGCTGGAGACCGTACGCTCTACGCGCTGGCCAGCGTCGTCGGTCTCGCCATTTTGCGCGAGGGCGCGGAAGTGGCGCTGTTTCTCTATGGCGTGCTCGCCTCTGGCGAATCCGGCCTCGATGTGTTTCTGGGCGGCGTGATGGGGCTGACGCTGGGCGCTGCGACAAGCTTTGCGACCTTCTATGGTCTGGTGACCATTCCGCCCAAACACCTTTTCGCTGTGACCACCAAGCTGATCACGTTGCTCGCCGCTGGTCTCGCTGCGCAATGCGTTGGGTTTTTGCAGCAGGCGGGCGTGATCACCGCATTGTCCGATACGCTGTGGGACAGCTCATGGCTTCTATCCGACAAAAGCATTCCCGGCCGCGTGCTGCACACGCTGGTGGGCTATGCCGATCAGCCGTCGGGATTGCAGGTCGTCGCCTGGCTGGTGACCCTTGTCGCAATTTTTGGCGCGACAAAACTCATGGCGCCTGTTGCGCCAAAGCCGGCGCGGGTCGCGCCGCAATAAGCGCGACCAATTGTTTTAATCGCGCGCTGAAATATCGATCTTCTTGACGATGCGCTCCGGCTCCGGCCGCACGAGATCAATCGACAGCAGTCCGTTGACGAGATCTGCGCCCAGCACCTGCATGCCTTCGGCGAGCAGAAAAGCGCGTTGAAACTGACGGGCGGCGATGCCGCGATGCAGGAAGTGACGCTCGCGATCCTCGACCTGTCGGCCGCGAATGACAAGCTGGTTCTCCTCCAGCGACACATCGAGCTGATCGCGGGTGAAGCCGGCGACAGCAAGCGTGATCCGCAGACGTTCCGGCTCCGACGCGCTGCGTGGCAGTCGTTCAATATTATAGGGCGGATAGCCATCAGGCGCATTGCGGGCGACCCGATCCAGCGCGCGCTCGATCTCATCAAAGCCGAGCAGAAAGGGCGAATTCAGCGGTGGTCGCGACATAATGTGAAGCCCTGGGTTGGCGCCTCTGGCGCGAGCCCTCAAGGGCGCTCGCTGCGGCTTATATGGCCGGTTCGAGGAGCGGGTTCAAGCAAGCCGGGGTCTTGAACCCGCGTGTCCGCGCCGCCATTTGCGCATGACGCCCGTCCGGCCGCGTTGGCCGATACGCCAAAGCGGGCTAAGGAGAGAAACGTGACCGAACAGGGACCCTTCGCCAACTGGCCGCATCTGGGTTCGCCGCAGGAAAGCGTTTCGCGCCCGCCCGTCGCCGAAAGGGAATTAGATCCGATGTCCTCACGCAACAATGCGCTCGAAAATTTCCTGGGCGGCTCGCCGATTTCTGTCGCCACACGGCTGTTCTTCGTTTCGCTTGTTGTCGGCGCGTTGCTGATGTGGCTTGAGCTGCGACCGATGGATGTTCTGCGCGGCGTGCAAGCCTTCTTTGATCGCATCTATCAGCTTGGTTTTGGCGCCGTGCGCGAACTGGCGAGTTATGTGCTGGCGGGCGCCGTCTTTGTCGTGCCGGCGTGGTTCGTGCTGCGTCTGCTGAATGTGACCGGCCGCGGGCGCTGATCTTCCGGCGCAGAATTTATTGATCACATTGCGTGATCGCAGAGATGATTGCGCGCTGCGAGAAATAGCGCCGCGTCAGGCTTTCTCGCCGGCCATCGCCAGAATAATGCGCCATTCCGCATCCGTCACCGGCTGAACGGACAGCCGCGAATTATTGACGAGCACCATATCGGCAAGCTTGGGCTCATTCTTGATTTGCGCAAGGCTGACCGCCTTGAGCGGCTTGACCGCCTTGACGTCGACCATCCCGAACTTGCCGCTTTCATCCGTGTGATCGGGGTAATAGGTCTTGATGACTTCGACGATGCCGACGATCGCGCGCTCTTCGTTCGAGTGATAGAAGAAGCCCCGATCGCCTTTCTGCATCGCCATCATCTGCTTTTTCGCGAGATGATTGCGCACGCCGTTCCAGAACGTGCCTTTGGCGCCGGCGGCGACCATCTGCGTCCATGACCAGGTCGCCGGCTCGCTTTTGAACAGCCAATGCGCCATCAGAGCTGCGCTCCGACGACCCGCTTCCAGGGACGCAATTCAACGCGTTCAAACAGGCCTGCCAGTGCATAAGGGTCTTCCGCCAGCAGCGCGCGCGCCGCGGCCTCATCTGCGCAGTCGATCAGCAGCAGGGAGCCGACAGGCTTTTCAGCGGCATCCAGAAACGGGCCACCGAGTTTCACCTGCGCGGCGTGTTTGTCGAGAAAGGCGAGATGTTCGGCGCGCGTCGCGAGACGCAGATCGAGCGCGCCGGGCTTGTCGTAGCAGAGAGCGGCGAAGAGCAATGAAGCCTCTTTTCGTGAGAAGTGTGAAAGCCGAAGCGCCGTTTAGCCTTGCGGCGGCGTCGTGGTTTTGTCCGCTGCAATAACGCGGTCGCCAAACTGGTTGATGGTTTCACGCAGCGCGGCGACGTCCTGTTCGCGCAAAGGCGCGCCATCGCTCTCCGCAGAAACGAAGCCGCGTTGACGCGGCTGTTCGGCGCGCAAGGCGTCCAGCGCATCATTCAGCATGGCGACGTCGGCGCGGCTGTCATGGAGATTTTTCAGCAACTCCTGACGTTCGGCGCTCATCTGCGCCAGTTCCTGCGTCAGACGGGCGTTGTCCTCTTTGTGGCGGATCAGATCCCTGTTGGCCAAGGTGGCGCGCGCCGCAAAAGGCGTCAGACGCGCATAATCGGCGCGCAGTTTCTCGACTTCCTGTTCGAGGCGGATATTCTCTTCATGTATCGCGCCGGTGCGGGTTTCGTGGACCGAGGCGCGGACCTGCGCGACTTCCGCCTCGTGATCGCTTTCTTCGTTCTCGTCTTCAGGAGCCCGCAATTGGGCGACGCCGCGTTCGGCGCGTTCGGTCATTTCGTGAAGCGCCATTTCGGTCGAGCGGAGCAGTTCGGTGCGTTCCGCGACCGTCTTCTGCGCGTCGTCAATCTGCTCTTGCATGTCGCGATGCATGGTTTCGGCTTTTTTCAGCCATTCGCGCGCTTCAGCGACATTTGCGGCGTATCGGCCTGCCGCCGCCATGTCATTGGCGCGCGCGGCCTGCAGCGCCTCCATCTCCTGTTCGAGACGGCGCTCGCGCACGGCGAATTCGGCGCGCAGCAGATCGCGTTCGGCGACGACCTCCTCCATCGACATTGGCGCGAGCATCTGGAGACGTCGCATCGACAGGCGCATCGCCCGTCGCCAGAACGCCGGCAGAAACATCAAAGCCAAAAGCGCCGCGACCAGAAAGCCGAGCGCGAAATACATCGCCTGTTCGATCACTTTTCCTGTCTCCGGTCCCGTCTCAGAGGGGCGCTGGCGGTGTCGACATGATGGCCAGTCTTGCATGATTTCATTCTGAAATCAAAAAGAAGGCGCGTTTTCAAAAACATCGTCCCGGTCATGACAAACCCGCCGACGCGTATCGCGCGACGACGGGTTTCATGTGGTTCCAGCGCTTGCGGGCGGCGAGACTAGAAGGGGTTCCAGGTCTTTTCCGGCGTGAATTTCAGATAGCCGAGATTCATGCCGAGCCTTGCGCCGACGCCGGTGCGCACCGGGATGACGACGACCTCATTATTATTGAGAGCGGTGAATCCCACGCCGCCAATCAGATAGGCGGCGCCGTCGACGCCGGAATAGCGGCGGAAAATGCCTTCGACTTCCGGCAGATTATAGACCAGCATCATGGTGCGGTCGCCATCGAGACCGGCGTCGATGCCAATTGTCGGACCTTGCCAGTACACTGGCCGTTTGCCGGCGTTGCGGGTGTACATCGTGCCTTCGCCATAGCGGAGGCCGCCAACGAAGGCGCCGCTGCCTTCCTGGCCCAGAATGTAAGCGTTGGGCTTTCCCCAGCGCTTGTTGGCGCTTTCCACGCCCTCGGCGAGGCCGCGCGTGACCGAGCCGAAAAAGCGGTGACCGTTATCGACGATCTCCGAGCTGGAAAATGTCTCCGGGCGAACGTCCGCACGCGCGAAGGATGCCGGCAAAACGCCTGCGCAAGCCACGCCGGCGGCGAGGCTGAACATGTCCCGACGGGATAAAATGACGGAAGGTTTCGATACGCTCATAACGCTTGCTCCGATACACGGTCTGTCGTCATGCCTGTGACGGTTCGACAGGACCGGCGCAGAAGGGCCGGCCTCTGTCAGACAGCCCCCCGCGCATCGGGCAGAATTGCGCGGAGCGATTAATAAAGCGTTGCGTTCAGGTCTGACGCGCGTCGCCCCAGGCGATAAAGGGTCCGTTGCGATAGAATTCGGCCGCCTTGCCATAAGCCAGCGGTTCGCCGGTCGGCGTCAGCACGGCGCCCGCCGCGGCGAGAACCGCGTGGCCGGCCGCCGTATCCCATTCCATGGTGCGTCCGAAGCGCGGATAGATGTCGGCCTTGCCCTGCGCAATGACGCAGAACTTAATCGACGATCCCATCGGGCGTCGTTCCCGGATCGGCAGCGCGGCGAGCAGGGCGACGGTTTCGTCGTCGGGATGCGATTTGGAAAGCAGCGCCGTCAGCCCATGCGCCGGCCGTGGACGGACGCGCAGCGCGCCCCAATCCTGAGCGGGCGGCAAAGCGCCGCCGCCAACGGCCTTGGTCGTAAAGCCCTGTGCGCCGGCGAACCAGACGCGCGCGCCGGCGGGCGCAAAGATCGCGCCGGCGACCGGCTCAAGCTTGTCGACCAGCGCCAGATTGACGGTGAATTCCGGACTGCGGCCAATGAATTCACGGGTGCCGTCGATCGGATCGATCAACAGGAAGGCGTCGCCATGCGGCGGGATTTCGCCGTGCGCCGCCGCTTCCTCGGCGATGCGCGCCACGCCGGGGAGTTCGCGCTCCAGCGCCTCCATCAGAAATTCTTCGACCCGCTCATCGGCCTCGCTGACCGGCGAACGATCAGACTTCATGCGCGTCTCGATTTCCGGCCGCGCCAGAACCTCATTGGCGATGGCGCCGGCCTCAACCACGAGACGTGCGAACAGGCGAGCGAGCGAGTCGCGTTCGGCGGGAGAAAGAGCGGAAACGGTAATGTTTCTTTATCCTTTATTTGTTGTTTAGGCATTTGACGGCGGCGCATTGCAATTCGCGTCGCCGCAATTACCCTTTGCGCACAAAGCTTGCAGTGATTCGCGCGCCGCGTCAGCCTGTATTCGCCGGATCGAATGCGACAGTTTCGTGCCTATAACAATCTGCCGTGCGTGCGGCAGTCACCGAGGTGGCTTCATGACCCAGTTTTCGCTCGACGCGCTTGATCTTGCGGCGTTGCTGTCCTCGCGTGTGTGTCATGACGTGATTTCGCCGGTGGGCGCGATCGTCAATGGTCTTGAAGTTCTTGAGGAAGAGAACGATCCGGAGATGCGCGGACATGCGCTGGCGCTGATCAAATCAAGCGCCAATGAAGCGAGTTCGCGCCTCCAGTTTTGTCGTCTCGCTTTTGGCGCCGCCGGCTCCAAGGGCGCGTCGATCGACACGGGCGACGCCGAACTGGTGACGCGCCAGCTGCTGGCCGACGAACGCACGAAGCTGAACTGGAGCGTGCCGCGTGTCCTGATGTCCAAAAACAAGGTGAAGGTGCTGCTGAATCTTTGCCTGCTCGCCGACGCGACCATTCCGCGCGGCGGCGTCCTCACCGTCACGTCGACTGGCGAGGAAGATAAAATCGCCTTCCGTATCGAAGCGAAGGGAACAAACGCGCGCCTTGCAGCTACAATCCCGACATTGCTGGCCGGCGAGACGGAAGAAGGCGCAATCGACGCCCGCGCTATTCAGGCCTATTACACCGGTCTTGTGGCGCGCGCCTGCGATCTTGATCTCAGCGTCGCCAGCGATCCCGATGTTGTCGCCTTCGAGGCCCGGCCGGCGGCGAACGTCGCCAGCGCGCCGGAAACGGGTGATGAAGCCGCCGATGCGGCGCCAGAAGCGCTGGCGGATGCGCCACAAAACGCAGTCGCCTGACGACCGTCTATTTTCGTAGATCGCGCTAAATTTTAAAGGCGTCCCGGTGCACGCAGCGGGACGCCTTATGCATATCCGCCGTATCGTCGATAAAAAAAGCCCCGGCTCGTGAGCCGGGGCTTATCTTGTCCAAACTTGTTGTTGTGACGGAAAG